>JAQWJX010000065.1:0-13894 GCA_029248145.1 Schleiferiaceae bacterium
TAAATCCTGAAGAAGGACATAAATTTTTACCCTACATCGTTTTGGTGATTGACGAATTCGCAGACCTTATCATGACTGCTGGAAAAGAAGTTGAAATGCCCATTGCTCGCTTAGCTCAACTTGCTAGAGCCATTGGTATCCACTTAATCGTGGCGACGCAGCGTCCTTCTGTCAATGTAATTACGGGTATTATTAAGGCAAACTTCCCCGCAAGAGCAGCCTTTAGGGTAACTTCAAAAATAGATTCCCGTACTATTCTTGATGCCGGGGGTGCGGATCAACTTATCGGTAAGGGTGACATGTTATTTTCCCAAGGTTCAGATTTAGTACGACTTCAATGTGCTTTTGTAGATACTCCCGAAGTTGAAGAAATATGTGATTTCATAGGAAATCAACAGGCGTATCCCACGGCGTATCAATTGCCTGAATATGTGGGCGAAGAAGGTGGAGGTGTTGGCGATATAGATCCTTCTGACCGTGATTCTTTATTCATGGACGCTGCTCGTTTAGTCGTTCAAACGCAACAAGGGTCGACTTCTATGATCCAAAGAAAGTTAAAGTTAGGTTATAACAGAGCAGGCCGTATTGTTGACCAATTAGAGGCTGCGGGTATCCTGGGACCGTTCGAGGGATCGAAAGCTCGACAAGTTTTAGTACCCGATGAAATGGCTTTGGAACAGAAATTGAAAGGAGATGCGTAAATTCGCCGATATGAAATTATTCGCTTTACTACTTTTTCCCTTTTTAGTTCAGGCTCAATCGCAAAATACTGCGAAGGATTTGCTCAATGAGGTTTACGAGCATACCCTCACCCTTGAAACGCAACATATCGCTTTTACCAATACCATTGGTGCTCCAAGCAATGGCGGCATGAAAGAGCGTTCGTCTGAGGGTGAGCTCTTCGCTATGGGAGAGAAAGTACGAGTTAAGACCGACGCCTTTGAATTTCTATCTGACGCTTCAAAAGCATATTTAATCTATCCTGAAGATGAAGAAATTGAAACCACAGCTTCGGATGAGGAAACCTCACTAAGTCCTGCTGATATCTTAAAAAACTATCAAAGCGGTTACAGCTATAAAATGGCCGGTAAAGCAGTTGGAAATAATGGTTCAACCATACAATATGTAGCGCTTCGTCCCGTTGCTAGTGAAGAAGTAAAAGAAATACTTATTGGAATCGACGTTAAGAGTCTCCTCTTAGAAAACTATACGCAGTATGGCACCAATGGTGTGAAAACGGTGTTTAGCGTTGACTCGTACGAGATAAATGTTCCTTTAGATAAAGAGATGTTTAATATCAATTCCAGTGAATTTGAAGGCTTTTATCGTCTGTAAAAACGAATGAAAAAACTAGACCTTTACGTCTTAAGAAGTTTCATCAGACCATTGATACCTACGCTAGGCATCATGGTCTTTTTCTTTTTGATGCAAATGGTTTGGAAATATGTAGATGACCTAGCGGGAAAAGGAATCGAGTGGTACGTTTTACTAGAACTTTTGTTTTACTGGGCAGCAAGCGTAGTCCCTTTTGCACTGCCTGTTAGCGTATTATTTGCGTCGCTTCTCACGTTTGGAAACTTTGGTGAACATTATGAGCTCGCTGCAATGAAAAGTTCGGGCATTTCTCTTTTCCGTGGCATTCGTTCGCTAATTATACTAAATATTGCAATTGCCTTTGGAGCCTTTTATTTCTACAACAACGTAATACCTGTAGCTAACCTCAAAGGTCAAAGTCTTCTTATCAACATTTCTAAGAGTAAACCCGCATTTCACATTACACCCGGTATCTTTTACAATGGTTTTCAAGGCTACAGCATTAAAATCGGCAGCAAAGAAGGAGACGGAGAGCAATTGCTCAATGATATCTACATCTATGACCACAAAGAGGCAAAAAAAGGCAATCTAAAAGTATTAACAGCTGCTACTGGAATGATGCGTCCAGTCGCTGAGGATCAATATCTTGAAATTGAACTTCACAACGGCGCTACCTACGAGGACATAGATAAGAAATTTCGTGAAGAGCGGGAGAAAATGCCTTGGGCAAGTAGCTCCTTCGACACGGCCTACCTCCGCTTTCCACTTACTAACTTTAGCAATGCCGACTTATATAAGACCCGCCGCAAAGATTTCATGATGATGAATACCCTACAGTTGAAAGAAACTGCAGATACCCTCGCTTTACAAATTGCAGAGCGTCAGCAAAACTTCACTAAAAATTTAAAGGGGAAATATAAATTCGATTACATCGATGTGGCTAGCGGCGTATCAACAAATATTGAAAAGGAGAATGTCATGGGCAACTTGCTCAGCGGCATGCGACTTAGAGCCTCTCAAAATGCCATTCGGCTTGCACGAAGTAATCTTGATTACCTCAAACAAATGCAGCGTGAGATGAACTGGCGCAGAGAAACTAGAATACGTCATTACCTAGAATACTATAAGAAGTTTGCACTTGGCGCAAGTGTGTTAATCATGTTCTTTATTGGAGCTCCACTTGGTAGTATTATTCGTAAAGGCGGTATCGGCTTACCTTTAGTTATTTCCACTATTGCCTTCCTAATATTTCATATTTTAAATACCACTTTTGAAAAAATGGGTAGAGAGCTTTTGCTTGATCCCGCTGTTGCCATCTGGTTGCCCTCTTTAATTCTAGCTCCTATCGCACTTTGGCTTACGAAGAGTGCTTCGAGCGATACTGCCCTTGTCTCTGGCGAATGGTTTAGTAAAATCATGGCTCGATTAAACTCTAAGAAATCATAGTGAAGAAACTTCTAATTCTTTCTAATAAGGTGCCATATCCATCTCAAGACGGTAGCTCTATTGCGATGGCGAGACTTCTCGAAGATTTGATAGCGTTACGGACTTTTGAAATCACATATGGTGCTTTGAATACTAAAAAACACTTTAAAGACCCGAATGATATTCCAATTGATATCAAGAGAGCCATCAACTTGAAAGTTGTTAACGTGAATACCTCTCCCACGATTTATTCGGCATTAAACAATCTTTTGTTCTCTCGCGCCCCTTATCATTCTATCCGTTTCTTAGTAAAGCCCATGATTAAATGGTTGCGCGGTTTTAAAAAGAACCAATTCGACTATGTTCTCTTGGAAGGAGCTTTTATGGGCGATTATTTAAACGAAGCGAAAAGAATAGGTCAACACTGCACCTTACGAGCGCACAACCTGGAACATAGAATTTGGGAAAGAACCAGTGAAGCAGGTACCAATCCATTAAAAAATTGGTATTTGACGCTTCAAAGTAAGCGGTTAAAAAAATTTGAAATTGGGTTGGTTGAAAAGGTCGATACCGTCTGGAGCATTAGCGAGGAAGATAAAAAATGGTTTGAAAAATTTAATCCAAAAACTACTACCATAGCAGTTTCCATACTGCATCAAAAACCAGTATCAAAGTTAGCCCCGTTGGCTTGTTTTCATCTCGGCGCCTTGGACTGGGAACCCAATTTGCAAGGTTTAGATTGGTTTTTAATATCGGTATGGCCTGCGGTTCTTGATAAAATTCCAAATGCAACGTTCCACATTGCAGGGAACAATCCCCCACAGCACCTCAAAAGCGATGAAGGAAAGAACTACATTGTTCACGGTCGAGTGCCCGATGCAGAAGAATTTGCTAAATCTCACGGTGTTGCAATAGTACCGCTATTAGCCGGTTCTGGGATTCGAATCAAAATGATTATGAATGCTTCGTGGGCTATTCCGATGGTTAGCACAAGAATTGGCGCTGAAGGGCTCTTCAATGAGAGCAATCAGGGAGTTTTACTCGCAGATTCAGCGGAAGACTTTGCCTCTGCTCTTATCGAGCTCTTGAAAACGCCAGAGAATGCAACCACAATTGGCATGCAAGCTAATAGGCATATACTTAGTAGTTTTGGCCCAAAATCTATTCAGGAAAATATAGCATCGGCATGGTCAGTTTAGCAGTAATAATTTTCCTAGGAGCCTTGAGCTTGATTGCGTTGACCTATGTTGTTTATCCGTTATGGCAATTAATCTTTCCAGGAAAGCCCATAGACTTCACCGGTGAATTCACGCCTCCCTCAGTTAGTGTTGTTTTTGCTGCATACAATGAATCAGCAATTATTGAGGCCAAGATTCGGAGTATCTACAGTACCAACTACCCTATTGATCTGCTTTCAGTTTGGATCGGCAGTGACTTAAGTAATGACGGAACTGATGACATCATACGTAATTTACAAAGTGAGTTCCCACAACTTAATCTTCATGTTAACGACAATCGTTCAGGTAAATCGGCGACTATCAATTTATTAGTTGAACGGACTACTGCTGAAGTTATCATTGCTACGGATGCGAACATTTTATTCAAAGAAACCACCATTGAAGAGCTCGTACGCCCAATCGCGCTTCAAAAAGCAACAGCTGTTGCGGGCACGCTAGCCTATGAAGCTGGTGGTGTTACGAATAGTACAGCGACCAATGAGAAGGCTTACTTATCGCTTGAAAATGCCATTCGTCGCGCCGAAAGTAGAAAGCACGGTATTTGCTTTGGAATGGAAGGTGGACTATACAGCATGAGAAAATCCTACTGGAAGCCTATTCCACCCAATACTTTCATGGAAGATTTCTTTCAAACTGTCCAGCTTATAGCGCGCGATCAAAAGGTATTGTTTAATGAAGCTGCTATTGGATTAGAAGATGTAAGTACCTCATTACGTGAAGAGTATAAACGGAAGATTCGTATAAGTATTGGTAATTGGCAGAATTTAATACGCTTCTATCCACTGCTATTTAAACACCCCTACCCCTTTGGCATTCTTTTCTTAATGCACAAAGTGTTGCGTTGGTTGACCCCACATCTTTACCTCATAGCCCTTATCGCAGGACTCTTTACTTCGCAATGGTTGATCTCAAGTATTATACTTATTGGTCTTCCTGTTTCACAGTTTATTCTCATGTCCTTCGGATTGGCCACACCTTTAGCGTATTTTTACGCAATGAATGCAGCGCTTTTTATTGGCTTCCTTAGGTATTTGAAAGGAGTAAAATCAAGTGTTTGGCAACCTACTAAGAGAAATCAGCATGAGTCTTAATACCATAGAAGAAGCATTAGAAGATATTGCCAAAGGCAAAGTTGTTATTGTCGTTGATGACGAAGACCGCGAAAATGAAGGTGATTTCGTTGCAGCAGCAGAACTAGTCTCTCCAGAAATGATCAACTTCATGGCTACAGAAGGTCGTGGATTGATTTGCACTCCTATTTTAAGTCGCAGGGCAAATGAATTGGATCTGCCGCCAATGGTATCAAACAATACCGATCCAAACAATACGGCTTTCACAGTGAGCATAGACCGCATAGGAGCAGGCTGTACCACTGGTATAAGCGCTTACGATCGTTACATGACTGTAAAAGCATTGGTAGATCCTACATTAACTCCCGACCTATTAGCAAGACCAGGACACATATTTCCGCTTATTGCTAAAGATGGTGGTGTACTGCGTCGCGTCGGACACACCGAAGCAGCTGTAGATTTGGCAAGACTTGCGGGTTTAGCACCTGCAGGAGTGATTGTCGAAATCATGAATGAAGACGGAACTATGGCTCGGTTACCTCAACTTAAAGAAATAGCGGTTAAGCACGAGCTCAAGATTATCACTATTGAAGATCTAGTCGCCTATCGAATGTCTAAAGAAAGTCTTATTGAACCCGAAGAAAAGGTCCAAATAAGCACGCCGCATGGTGAATTTACGCTTCATGCATTTGAACAAAAAACGAACCATCAAGTCCATTTAGCGCTTACCATGGGTGAATGGCAGCTAGATGATGTTGTACCGGTTCGAATTCACAGTGCAGGTATTGCAAATGATATTTTTCACTTGCTCACTAGTAATGAGAGTTCGCGTTTAGAAAAGGCATTAAAAGGCATTGCTAGTAAAAAACGTGGTGCGATAATTTACATGAATCAAGAACCAAATGGTGACCGATTATTAAATAGAATTCGTTCCTTCAAAAAGGATACAGATACAACAAAACCCAGTTTTACCAAGGACACTCGTGACTTCGGTATAGGTGCTCAAATCATTCATCATCTCGGTATCAGAAAGGTCGACTTATTGACGAACAACCCCATCAAACGTATAGGTGTTAGCGGTTACGGTATTGAAATTGTGAAAAATTCCAATTTGGAATGATTAACTCAAACAGCATAGCCCTAGCGATAAAGTTTTATCGTCAACGTCAGAATATTCCTTCATTGGGATGGGTGCTTGCTGTAACGGGAATTAGTGGCATCCTCGAAACGCTTCCTATTCTCCTTTCACTACCGTTAATCAGAACCTTGTTTTTAAGTAGTGAGTATGTTGTATTAGGCAACACGAAGATTGAACTGGAACACTATGTCGTTGCATTAATGCTTCTTTTATTGGTTCGATTGCTTATTGGAATCTATAGCCAATATGTAAACGCATCAACACGCATTCGCTTGTTAGCGGATTTTAGAGTTAATTCCACCGACTTGGAGCGAGAGAAGATGAAGACCGTATTTGGTAAAAGTGTCCAAAGCATCAACTTTTTACTCGTCGGTTGGTCGCAGCTACTGCCTGGCATGCTTTTTACCTTAGCCGGTATCTCGTTATTCCCTTCATTCGGAATCATCATAACAAGTATTTTACTCCTTTGGCTTATTCCCATGCGTATTCTTAAAAAGCAACAAGATGAATCGCACGAAAAAGTCAGCGCACTACAAGCAAAGCTGGAAGAGAACACAACTACAACCGAACAGTGGCGCGATGCACGCTTTAAAGCAGCAAAGCTAGATAGTTTCAATAAAAATCTCAGAGAATTCATAATAGTCAGTACCCTTATCATTGCATTATTCGCAGCCCATGCTATAGGTATATCGTTTGATGGTAATTCTCTTCTGGTCGTATTAATGCTGTTAAGAGGCTTACAGCAATTATTTACGGGTTATATCATGGCCCAACAAGTCGCTGCGTTGAAAGGATATTTGATTGAATTTTCATCCTAGACTGATCAAGCGCTTTTATGGTATTTATTACCTTTGTATAAATTTTTAAACCTAACCAATGAAGAAGCACTTTTTATCCGCATTTGTGGCGATAATGGCCTTCTACAGCTGTCAATCAGACGTAGTTGATCCTACTGCCATTGATATCACTGCAGCACCCGTTGTCGCTCTACCATTAGGGGAGATTGGTCTAACCATGGATCATTTACTCATTCCTGATAGTTCACTCATTTTTGATGACAATACCACTTATAAAGTGATAGTAGCGCAGGACAGCGTTTTTGGTATCGATGTTAATGATCTTATAAGTATACCTACACAATCCCCATCAAATAGCAGTATATCGATGGGTACGGTAGCTGTTAATAATGTTTCATTGACTCAAGACATCGCATTAGGCGCTGTCGCAGCAGATGCAGGTTTAACAGCAATTTCAAGTGCTCATGGTAACAATTCATTATTCCCACCATTGAGTGAAACTAATGTCGGCACGTATGGCGGCAGTGGCTTTGGAACCTTCACGAGTGCATCGTTTTCAAACGGAACATTAACCTTAGGCTTGACTAACGATTGGCCAGTACCTGTGAGTATGGGAATCGATTTGGTAAACTCATCCACTGGTTCGACCATTTTAACTTATGCAATAAATAATATCGCTGCTAATGGCGGTACGGGTAGTGATACAGAATCATTAGTAAACATTACTCTTCCAAACAATATCGGCTTTAAAATAACGTCACTAACCTCGCCCGGTTCTGGAACGAGTCTCGTTGCGATTGATACTACTGATAATTTAGAGCTGGCCATTTCTTCCGCTGATTTGGAAGTATACACTGCGGTTACTCAAATAAATACACAAGATATTAGTTCAGACACGCAATATGTAGATCTTAGTACAGGCGGATCAGAAGAGTTAAGGGAATTAATGTTTAGCACTGCGAGCTTCGACTATGAATTCGTTTCTACGTTAGCAGAGAACTTAGAATTAAATTTAAATTTCCCAGGATCGGATCAGAACGGTACCGAAGTCGATACTACTATTACCATCACTGCAGGTGCGACTACAACTGGATCTATAAACCTCAATGGTACTATCCTTGACTTAACTCAGGATACGAGCCAGAATCACAGTAGACTTCCGATTGCTGTAGCTGCCACACTCGTGGGATCTGGTAACCTCGTGAATATAGATAGCTCGGATGCATTAGATATGACGTTCGAAATGACCAACTTACAATTTGGTCATATTAAGGGATACTTCGGTTCACAACAAATTACCATCGATCCAGGAGCAGTAGATTTAGCCATAGATTTCTTAGAAAACTTTGATGGAGAAGTTTCTTTCGCTGAGCCGAGTATAGCTATGGCGATTACAAACTCTATTGGCCTACCTATTCAACTTGCTTTGGACTTCAATAGTTACAAAGACGGAACAGCTTATGGCTTAAACGGCCCCGATTATGTGCTACCCTATCCTACTATTTTAGGCAACACATCGACTGGAACTATATCCTTCGATAATACCAATTCAAGCATAGTCGACGTATTTACTTTGCCCAAAGACTCCATTACCTACGGCGGTTCTGTCAATATTAACCACGATACTGCAACTTTTGGAACGGAAAACTTTGTAACCAATTCTAGTAGTATTTCCGGAGATCTATTAATGGAGATGCCCTTCTTTTTCACAGCTACCGGTCTTGGTTTTTATGATACACTAGCAACAAATCAAACAAATTCGAGTATTCTTCCAAACGATGCTGAACTTGAATCTGCTACGTTACTATTACAGACAACGAGCACGTTACCGCTTGATGCATCTTTGACGTTGTCTTTTTATGATGCAAATTGGAATACGCTACTCGTCAAGAATTTGGGGTTAATGGAAAGCGGCGTTCCTGACGCGAATGGTATAGTCGTCGCACCAAACACTTTTGATGCAGAGCTTGAATTGGATGCAAATGAGGCAAAAGCAGTGCTCGATGCCGTTCACATTACGGCAGAAGCAACAATGGCCACTTACAATGCCGGGTCAGACCCTGTAAAACTTAGAACAGACGCGACGCTTCAGATAAATCTAGGTGCGCAGTTCAAAGTAAATATTACTCTTTAATCCCTCAGTTATCATGAAAAAGACACTTACATTATTCTTTGCTTTGGTTACTGTTTTCGGTAACGCTCAAGACTTTTCTACATTTGGATTGGCAGCTAATCCGGGGAATCTCGCTCAAAATGCAGGAGCTGATCCTATGACTAAATTTCACCTACAATATTTCGGTGTACAGAACAACTTAAATATGAGTGAAACTGCAGGTAACCTTTTAGCCAGCAGTGATATTCTACAGAATTTCCACAACCTCTCATCTGATATCTTCTCTCTCGGGAATGAAACGCAAATCGATGCACTACAGGTTGGAATCAAAATCGGTGCTAATTTTTTATTCGTAGGAAATTCTACGAATATTGGGATGGAGTTTACGCTTGACAATGACCTTGCTAGCTTTGTTAAAAATGGTATGGCCGATGCCAATGGTGATCTAGATCTTAATTATTCAGGCAACTTTGATGCATTAGCCATGCGTTTTCAATTGACCAACGCTACTTACTTCGGCTTTCAGCGCAGCATTATAGAAGATAAGCTTCGTTTCGGTGTTACCTACCATAGGAATAGTTATGTCGCAGGCGCTAATTTATCCACCAACGCCTTTAGTATTACAAGTTCGGAAAACACAGCAACCGGCATGAATACTCTAAACTTGGATTATGACTTTGCTTTGGCGGCTACGGGCGTTTTTAGTGCCGGGACACCGCTGGATAGTTTAAACCAGTTATCGATTGATGGCATTACACCTTATACTCTGCTTAAAGAGCGTAATATCAGCGGCTTAGTGAACTATACCACATCTGGCATTGAATCAAATGGGACCATTGGATTTGGATTAACCTTCAGCCCTATTCAGCAATTGGACTTACAACTTTCCATAAGTGGTTTAGCTGCAAGCGATATGAATTTTGCTAGTGCCGTAGGAAAGCGCCTTTCCGGAAATGCGAACATAGACGGGTTTTCATATAATAGTGCAGCAGGTGATACATTAGGAAGTGCAGTCTCCGCCTCTATCGATGATTATACAGAAACTATTCAAAACGGTATCAGTACTGCTTTAGTAGATGCTTCTCAAGCGTTAACGTACCGCACTCCTCAGGTGACTAATGTTGCACTTAACTATAAGTTCACCAAATACAGTTATGTAGGTGTGCACTATGTAGATCGCAAGAACTCTTGGAACGATTATACCTACATGGGCTTCAATACAATGCTTTGGCTTGGTCGCAATGTTCAGCTTAAAGGTGGTTATTACATGGCTATGGACGAATTCCATAACGATCGAGTTAACGCCGCCGTGCAGTTAAGGTTAACACCTGTAGTCCAATTTTACATAGGAACTACAACTGTGGGTGATATGGCAACTATATCCAAAGAGCTAATCAATGGTCGTATGGGAGTCGGAGCTTCTACGAGCTCAATAAATATAAGTACCGGGGTCAGCATGGCTCTTTTTGATAATCGTTTCAAAAAAGACGATAAAGTAAAAAAAGGAGAAGCCGTTCAATCTTTATCGCCAGCGGATAAAGAAAAAGTCGAAGCTGCACACAAAAATAGCGAGACTACGAAGGACAATAAATAATTACTTACCGGATTTAGTTAAGGCTCAGCATATCGCTGGGCCTTTTTTATGCCAATAATTCTCTTAATAGGTACATAGGCTCACGACTTGCATCTAGTACCTTACAATTCAAATTCAGATTTCTACTTAAAGTAATTGCGCACTCTTTTTGCGCTTCTACAAAGGAGACATATCTCTTTGCATCATTTTGGTTAATATATACTTTTGCGCCCGTCTCACTGTCAACAACCTGTTTACCCGCAAAATACTCTTCGTTTAGCTCTAATTTTGCATGCGACATAAATATGCAGCGCACCGAATGTCCTTCGAATGCTAACAAAGCTGCCGCATCAAGTATTTCTTCCAAGTTTTCTTGGAATAAATCAATAAACAAAATGACTTGGCTCCGCCGCGGTATTTTGGACATCAGCGCTTCTATTTCGAAGGCAATATTTGCATTTTTCTTCGATTCTCCGTCTTTTTTGGACAAATGACTCAGCATTAGCTTAATCCATTCACTCGTGGCTTTTGACTCAAAGAAATGACTCCCCGTTTCATTAATCTCAAGCATTCCCATGCCATCGCGTTGCTTTTGGAGTATTGTTCCAATAAGCGTAAGCAATTGAACCAATGTGGTCCATTTAGAGTCAGGTGATGGCAAATGCATACTAGAACTAGAGTCCACTACAAAATAGGTTCTTAAGTTCGATTCTGCCTCGTATTGTTTCAGCAAGTATTTGTCTGTTTTAGCTAAAACAGACCAATCTATATGTTTAGGGGGATCTCCAGGCACGTAGGCCCTGTGTTGGGCGAATTCAACACTATATCCAAAATCAGGGCTTTTATGCAAACCTGTCATAAACCCCCGGACTCTTTCCTCTGCCCACCAAACCAGCGACGCTATCTCATGCTCATTCACAATTTCTGCCTATGTATGGGTTAACTTCTGTCTTGCCCAGTTAGATAGGTTAAGATAATCCAATGGTACTTCGCTGCGAAATAACTCCAGCATTAAAACCAATTTCATTTTTAACAACTCAATGCGTGCAATAAGTTCTTCAGGGAAACCGCCTCGAATCATATGAACTCTATTCGCGATTCTTATATGGTCAAGCAGTCTGTCTGACTCTTTTAGGGCTTTCGTGTAGTACTCTTCGAATGTGTGTTCAAATCTTGCGCTTACCCCCATATCTAGTAGATTACATACGTTAATAATGTCGTCCTTAATCTTAAATGCAAGATTGAAAGTACCATTACTGTAGTATCCTTTGGTTATGGATTGTATGTTTCTGTTTATTGCTAATGCCTCTTGATAAATGGGTTGACTTACTTTTGTATCCATGTTTAATTGGGTTTATAATTTGCCTTAATTTGAATGAGATGTACTTCCTTTCGCGTTAGTTCTTGCAGTAAATCGTAATACAACCGTTTTACCCCTTCAACCATCTCTTCTAATCCAGGTAGATAAATCTCTTTGGGCCATTGGCCGAGCAGACTCCATAGTTCAGCAACTCTGAGGACGAATTTTTTATACATCGCTATTTGCTTTTGTACGGAGAATGAATCTTGATAATTAACAATCGTTTCAGATAAATGGTAGTTGCACCTTTGCATTGCTGCATGCAAGTAGGGTCTACGGCGCTGATCTAAACGCTTTAGGGCATTGTACGTTAGTTGCTGTACTTCGAATGAGTGTTTACTCTGAATGATACTTTTGGACTCATACATGAGGTGGTGATTTTTTATGGTTTATGGTAATAGTCCACTCTATTATAATTGTCGCTCCCAATTAAAATGGACATGATAGGACGTAGTAAGCGAATTAGAATTAATAAACGGTCATAGGATTCAATTGATTTTCTTCATAATGTTTTAAATCTACGCTCAAAACATGTCATTATTGTTTATTCTTGATAACTCTACTTTGTCAACATTAGCTACTTTAGGCGCATGATTATTACAAAAACCCCTTTTAGAATTTCATTTGTTGGCGGAGGTAGCGACCTTCCTGCTTATTTCGAAAAGCAGCACGGTGCAGTATTGAGTAAGAGTATCGATAAGTACATGTATATCAGTACCCACGCTTTTTTTGAAAAGAATAAAATCCGTTGTAAATACTCTCAAACAGAAACAGTTGATGATGTAAGAAACTTACAGCATCCAATCTTGCGAACTGTATTAAAAGACTTCAATTTGAACGGCATTGAAGTGAGTTCTATTGCTGATATACCTGGTGGAACGGGGATGGGAAGTAGTTCCAGTTTTACGGTAGGTTTACTTCACAATCTAAGTACCTATACTGGACGTTCGTATGGTAAAAAGGAATTGGGCGCTGGCGCATGTCGGGTAGAAATCGACTTACTGAAAGAACCCATAGGAAAGCAAGATCAATATGCCGCGGCCTTTGGAGGCTTAAATGTTTTTGAGTTTAACACTAATGGCTCGGTGTCTGTGCATCCTGTTCGTGTTTCTGACGAAACTAGAATGACATTAAATACCAATTTAAAACTCTATTACATCGGCAATCAGCGCTCTGCAAGTGAAATTTTAGCAGAACAAAAAGAAAACACCTCGCAAGAGTCAAAGTTTCAAGCATTGACCACTATGGTGAGTCTGGTTTACAAATTACGTGATGCATTAGAAGCGGGCAATCTCGATGATTTCGGTACGTTATTGCACGAAAATTGGCTTTTGAAACAGCAACTAGCCTCCGGAATTACCAATCCTAGGATTTCTGAGGCATATGCCGTTGGTCGAAAAGCAGGTGCACTGGGTGGTAAACTGCTCGGTGCTGGCGGAGGAGGATTTATGCTGTTTTACGCCCCTACTGCTGCACACCCATCGTTGAATCAGGCTATGAAGAAAATTAATGCTGAGCCTTTTGACTTTAATATGGAGACAGAAGGATCGAAAATCATTCATGTCGAAAGATAAATTGACAGGAATACAACATATCGATTAATTCGCTACTTTTGCGCCTCAATTATTCATTAATTAACGGGGTTTCGGACCCTTTTAAAACAATTAATTATGTCAACTAAGATTCGTTTGCAAAGAGGTGGTCGTAAAGGTCGTCCAGTTTATTCAATCGTTGTAGCGGATGCTCGCGCCAAGCGTGATGGTCGTTTCATCGAGAAATTGGGTACTTACAACCCGAACACAAATCCAGCAACAATCGATTTGAACTTCGACTCTACTTTATCTTGGGTCATGAAAGGTGCTCAGC
>JAQWJX010000091.1:0-12246 GCA_029248145.1 Schleiferiaceae bacterium
GATAAAAGTGCCCAAGGAAACTATTTAGTTACAGAAGGCAACTATGGTCTTTCACCAGCCTCCGCAACACTTGTTTCGAAATGTTTGGATTTGAGCAACATGACTAAGCCCGTTCTTCAGTTCCGTCACCACATGTACGGAGCTGATATCGGAGCTATTCGTGTACAGTGGATCAAATCGGGAGATAACTTCTGGACAAATCCGATGACACCATATACGACTACCCTGACTGATGAAAAAGACAATTGGTCATTCTACGAGGTTGATCTAAGTGCACAAGCGGGTAATCTTGTGAAGCTTCGTTTTATAGCGCAGAAATCTGGATTTGGAGTCGCTGCAGATATTGCGTTCGATGATATTGTTATTGTAGACAAGGCCAATGTCGATGTTGGTGTTGATGCAATAGAAAACCCCGTCGCACGTATTAATATGGTGGGTGGCCCAGCCACTCAGAAAGCGAAATTCAAAGTCAGAAACTTTGGTAAGAACGCTCAGAGTAATGTACCGGTAACGTATACCGTCACCCCTACTTGTGGTACAAATGCAGGAGTTAGTACTACATATACCTTCACCCACAGCGGTTCTATTCCAGCCGGAGGTAATGTGCTGGTTACGGATAACACAAACACTGTTGCTTGGCCAAAAGGAACTTTCGAGGTATACGCCTACACTACTAAATCGAATGACAACCATTCATGGAACGATTCGTCTTATGTCAAGAGTGCGGGTTGGCCTGAAGTATACATTCAGTCTGGATTTGTAGAAGACTTTGAAAACTGTAACGATGGTGATTCTTCAGGATTCTTCGTTTCGGGAGCACTAGACTTATGGAAAGTTGATCAAATCAACGCCTTAGGTAACAACAACGGTATGGCTACACGTCCGAACCAAAACGTACCTGGCGGTCTTGAAGAATTCTTATACTTCCCAAGATTTATAGGCTTTGACACTATTGCTGGTGCAGAATTGCGCTTAGTACATGATGTGGATTTAGGTGCTGGTGATGTTGCGCTCATCGAATTTCAAGGAAATGGAACTTGGAATACACTTGGATTCTGGGATCCACAGAACGTAGTAAGTACCAACTGGTACAACACAGGTACCTCTTCGGTAGGTGATGCATGGGTGGGTGCGCAAGGTCAGATGTCTTCATCTTGGCCATTATCTACCTGGAATTTTTCTGCTGCACCGTTAATTCTTCGTGCACGAATGAAATCGGGAACGGGAAATAGTGACGGTTGGAATTTAGATAAAGTTGAAGTTTACATTCCGCCACAAAACAGTGCCGCGCCTATCGATGTAACTACTGTGGAATACTTACCTGTGCCTGATCAGAATAACCACCTGAAGACCCTGATTAAAAATACAGGTGCGAAAGTCCTTGACAGCTGTTTGGTCGAATTTAGTACGGACGGAGGAACCACATGGTCTAACCCAGAGCAGGTCGTCTTCAATCCGCCATTGGTACCAAGAAAAACATCATGGTACGAATTTGATCAAGATTGGGTTAGCCCTGCAAGTGGACTTTACAACGTATGTATACGTACTTCACGTCCAGATAGTAAGCCCGATAATGACCCAAGTGATGACCAGATCTGTGCAGATATTACTGTTCTTGATAAAATCATTATGTCTGTAGATAGTTCTTACTGTAATGATTTTGATGATCCTGCCATTTCACCATGGTTGACCTTAAATGCATTTGTAAAGGACGGGCTAACTGCTTGGGAAGTAGGAACGCCGAATATTGCTCCTTTAGTTTCCGCAAATAGTGGTGCGAATGCCTGGATGACTGATCTAGACTCTAATTACAAGAAACGTGATTCTTCAGCGCTGTATACGCCAGTATTCCGCTTAGATTCAGGTCAGACATATACCTACGAATTCATGCATGCTTTCTCTACTGAGATCTATCATGATGGAGGAACTGTAGATGTTACTTTTGACGGTGGTATCTCCTGGCATACGGTAGGTACAAACCTCTTCGGAGCGACGTGGTTCAATACCAGTTTTGTTACTTCATTGGATATCTTTAAACCAGGTTGGACTGGTGTTAGTAACGGGTGGGAACAAGCCACCATTAACCTAGCGGTAGATACGGCGCGTAATGCGATCTTCAGATTCCGCTTTGGCTCTGATGAAACTATTAATAAAGCCGGATGGGCGATTGACGATTTCTGTTTCTACAAGACCAGTGATAACGATAAAATTTATGTGATTGGTCAAGAAGAATTGGAACAAAACATTGGTGTTGGTAACATCCACCCGAACCCTACGTCGGGGGTTGCTCAGCTTCCAATCAGCTTCCAAAGCGATGCAGATGTAGTAATCACTGTGCGGAACACGCAGGGACAAATCCTCGAGCAACGCACGGTTCATGGAACTTCTGGAATACAGACCTTTACAATAGAGACGTCCGCATGGGCAGCAGGTATGTATCTTGTTGAGACCGTCACTCCTATTGGAACAGATGTTCAACGTTTGATTGTAGAGTAATACAACAACCAACTCTTTTTTTTTCACCCTCGCACTTCTCTCGAGAATGCGGGGGTGTTTTTTTTAGCCCAAAACAGGGTTCAAGCAATAAGAATAAACTATCTATATATTTTTCGGCTGTTCAGCCATCTCGTCCATTTGCGTTGATTCACCAAATGACCTGCATAATTGCGTGCGAAAGCGTGGTAACCGGGTTGATCGGGGTTTGCGCACATGAAGATAAAATCGTGCTCAGGCGCGTTTAATACAGCTAATAGTGCTGACTTCTCAGGTATACAAATGGGTCCTGGGGGAAGACCGACATTCTTATACGTATTGTACGGCGAATCAATAGTTAAATCTTTACGCAAAACACGCTGTACCACCGCATTGGGATTTTGTTGCTGTATAGCATAGATTACAGTAGGATCTGCCTGCAACTTCATTCCTGCTGCCAATCGGTTTAAATACAAACGGGCCACTTTCGGACGGTCGTCTGCTTTACTACTTTCTTTCATTACGATGGAAGCCAATGTGCTAATCTCCCCGGGCGTCATGCCAAATTCCTTAGCTTGACGAATGCGCGAAGGTGTCCAGAATGAAATGGTATTCTGATAAAGCTTATTTACAACAGTCTCTGCGCTGGCGTTCCAATAAAACTCATAGGTATCGGGCAAAAAGGCTCCTTGCTTCAAAGACCCTTCCCATCCTTCCATGGGCGCTTGTAATGCCTTATAAAGAGCAGTTGTACTAGCGAGCAGCTGAGGACTTAATTGGTCCGCTAGATCGCTTAAATCCTTTGCACTATTAAAACTCACCTTCACAGGGGTCTGTAGTCCCGCTTTTAACATGTTTACGATTCCATTGCTACTCATGCCCTCCTCAATGACGTAATGTCCGGTATTAAGCGTATCCAATCCCTTTTTCTTACCGATCAGGTAAAATCCTTCCGGCTGAAGCAATAGGCCGGATTCAAACCACTCCTCATATACCGTTTCTAAAGTGGTTCCGGGTTCTACATATAATTCATAGGGCGCCAATTCTGGATTGACATTTGCTTCGAAAACCGCGTTGTAGCCTTTCCAAACCAATACGAGTAATAGACCTGGAATGACCACGCCTACTGTAATTACCATCAGTTTTCTCATGAAACTAATTTTTGAAAGATTTGTGCATTTTGATGGGTACCGTCAAACCATACCCAATCTTCTAAAATTCCAACCATACGGTATCCGCATTGTTCGAACAATTGTAACGAAGCATCATTATTTGATGGGACATGGGCATAAAGACTATGCAGTCCGAGCGTCCGGAAGCAATACGATTCGAAGGCTTTTAGGACCATTTTACCCAATCCTTTACCTCTAAACGCCTCTGAAATTACAATTCCAACTCCGGCTTTACGAGCTACAGGGTCGTAGTCAAAAAGGTCTATCGCACCCGCCGTTTCTCCATTAAAGACAAAGAGTAAGCGCAGTTGACCATCGCGTTGTAAGTTGCCCGGTTGTGAGGTCAAATAATCGGCCAACACCTTTTTACTCCAAGGTTCCTTGCTTATTCCTAAATACCAAAGCGATGCATCATTTTCGATGCCATACAGCCACTGAAGATCTTCTGGCTCAGGAGCACGTAAGTATCCGTTATCCGTTACTTCTATCATAACGGCAACCATCCTTTAAAAACTTGCGCTGCAGGTCCTGTTAGCACCACATCGGTAAAAGGTCCAGTACCTTTAAAATCTACTGTCAATATTCCGCCTTGAGCATACAACCGCACCGGTGCAGAAGGTACCCAGCCTTGTGCTACCGCAACCATCGCCGCCGCGGTTGCACCCGTTCCACATGCCAACGTTTCGTTTTCCACACCGCGTTCGTATGTTCGAATAGAAAGTTCGCCTTCACACGCTTGAATAAAATTTACATTCGCCCCTTCGGACCCATAGACGTCTCTTATTAGACGAGCAGTGCGCACAAAATCTGATCCTGGTGTCCTATTTTCTACGTGATGCGGTGAGCCTGTATCTATAAAAAAACCATTGTTTCGGGAGATAACAGCAGGGGCGTCGATCATACTTAAGGCGACGCTGAACTCAGATACAACCGCAACATGCGGTCCATCAATGGCATGAAAATATAAGGTACCCTCAGTGGCAATTCCTATATCCACAGCAAAGCGCGCTATGCACCTGCCGCCATTTCCGCACATACTACTTTCCCTACCATCAGCATTAAAATACTGCATGTAAAAGTCATCCCCTTCTACCTTAGGTGCTTCCAGTAACATTAATCCGTCAGCGCCGACACCGTGATTTCGGTGGCACCACTGCGCGATAGTTTCGGTCGTTAAAGTCAGCGTATTGGATCGATTATCAATAAGGATAAAGTCATTTCCAGCACCGTGGTATTTATAAAATTCTACGTAGGACATGCCAGTAGGTGTTAAAAGGCGTTAAAGTTATGCGTTTCGATGAGGTATGTGCGTTGATTTGATGTACAACTTGAAGGTACGAAGGAAACAAGAATCTAACGAATGAACCTTATGAAAGCATTACTGAAATCTATAAGTCGTCCAATAGTCTTTACTACCATAGGAGGCTTAGTAGCGCTCGGAGCCGCGCACAGTTTGGGATGGACTGGAAAAACGGTTATTATTGAGGATACGAATCAAGGCGCCTCACAAGTGAATTGGACTGCAAACCGTCCTCTACCTTCTGCTCCTACAGATTTTGTTGCAGCAGCAGAACGCACAGTCGAAGCAGTGGTTCACGTAAAGACTACTGCAGAACGTGTTCAGAATTACTACAATCCCTTTAATGATTTATTCTTTGGTCGACCGTCTACGCCAGAGAAATTCGAAGTAGAAGGTTCCGGATCTGGAGTTATTCTAACCGAGGACGGATATGTCGTTACCAATAATCATGTGATCAAGGGTGCAAAGAAAATAGTTGTGACTACCTCAAATAATGACGAATACGAAGCTGAATTGATCGGTACGGATCCTACAACTGATATCGCTTTATTGAAAATTGAGGGAAATGCACTGACGAAAGTGGATGTTGCAAACTCAGACGAAGTCAGATTGGGCCAATGGGTGCTCGCTGTAGGTAATCCGTTCAACCTTACCTCCACGGTTACAGCAGGTATTATTTCTGCAAAAGGTCGTGATATCAACATTATCGACGAGCAAAGCGCGATTGAAAGTTTTATACAAACGGATGCTGCCGTTAATCCTGGTAATTCCGGAGGCGCCCTAGTCAACACTTTCGGAGAACTAGTAGGAATCAATACCGCCATTTCTTCTCGCAGCGGCTCTTTTGAAGGCTACAGTTTCGCAGTGCCTGCCAACCTAATGCTTAAAGTCGTTAATGATCTAAAAGAATACGGACGAGTACAACGTGCATTTATAGGCATCAACTACAATGAAGTTACCGCCGGATTGAGCGAAGAATTAAACTTAGAAGTCAATAAAGGGGTTTATGTTGCAAATGTAATCTCCGGAGGGGCAGCGGACGACGCGGGTATCGCCAAAGGAGATGTCATTATTAATGTCAACGGAAAGGTCATTGTTTCTGGGGCCGACCTTACCGAAGCATTGGGGCAGCGTCGACCTGGAGAAAAACTTTCCGTGGTGGTCAACCGTTCGGGAAAAAACGAGGTCTTTAATGTGGTACTTAAGAATAAATTAGGTACCACTGAAATGCTATCAAAAGAGGAAGAATTACTGCGCAGTTTTGGTGCAGAGCTCCAGGATTTAAGCAGTACAGACAAACGTCGCTTAGGAATCCGCAACGGAATAAGAATCTCTAAAATACTGGGTGGCCGATTCGAAAATGCGGGTATACCTAAAGATTTCATCATTGTAAAACTCAACAACGTATATATAGATAACGTTGCTAGTTTTGAGCGGCTCGTTCGACAGTTTAACCCAGGAGACGGCGTTCTGATCCAAGGATTTGAACCCAGCGGCAAAGCGAATTACTTCGCTTTTGAGTGGTAACAGCACTCCACTGTCCTTAAGCACTCCCCCACTGAACATACCGATTCAGATGGGGGATTTTTTTTACGCCAAAGTCACTTACAAAAGTGTACATATTACACTGTTTACAAACGACTTAAACAATTGTTTTACAGGTTTTTAACAAGTATAAATAAACCTTTTTAACTCTAACATCCTGCCCTAACTTTGTGCCTAGAACCACCAAAAACTATCACATGATTGCTCAACAAGAGTACACTCAGAAAGTGAGGCATCGTATCCAAAACGAACGCCTCGCAGTGGACGTCAGTGCCTGCGTACACGAACTCTTTTACAACAGAGGCATTGAAATAACCATGTTCCGCAACCAGCTCCGGGATAAAAGTGCAAGCCAAGTATTGGAATTGCATCAGTACGCCTCGGATTTTGTCGGTAAAGCCATTCGCGTTGAAGATACGCTAGAGATGCTACTAGCGCTCAAGCGAACCGCCATCGAGCATGCGAAGCTCGATATCGGCCGTATCACTCACGAATGGTCACAAACAGACGATACGGCTGACCATTGGATCATGGACCATTTAGGAAGCTTCTTCAAGCCTACTACCCTAGAACCTCGCGATGTAATTCTATTTGGCTTTGGTCGCATTGGCCGATTATTGGCTAGAGAATTGATCGTTCAAGAAGGAAGTGGCAATCAGCTACGACTGCGCGCCGTAGCAGTTCGAAGCATTGATGTAGCAAGTTTGCACAAAAGAGCTTCTCTTTTGAAAATCGATTCGGTGCACGGAGATTTTCCAGGTACCATAAAGGTCGATGAAGAAAACCTGGCACTAATCATTAACGGACGACCCGTTTATTTCATTCCTGCTCCGGACCCCACCAAAGCGGATTACACAACCTACGGCATCAACAAGGCACTACTTATTGACAACTCAGGCGCCTTCCGAGACCAAACAGCTCTTAGTAAACACTTAGCAGGAAAAGGCGTAGATAAAGTACTACTGACCGCACCCGGTAAAGGAATACCAAACATAGTCCATGGCGTCAATCAGAGCAGTGTTTCAAAGGATGAGCGAATAATATCTGCAGCCAGCTGCACCACAAATGCTATTTCTCCTGTTCTTAAGGTAGTAAACGATCACTTCGGCATTGAACGCGGTCACCTCGAAACTATTCATGCCTACACGAACGACCAAAACCTCGTGGACAATATGCACAATAAGTACCGTAGAGGTAGAGCGGCCGCGATGAACATGGTCATCACGGAAACTGGAGCAGGCAAAGCCGTCGATAAATGCATTCCAGGATTGGGCAAAAAACTAACATCTTCCGCCATTCGAGTGCCAGTACCGAACGGCTCATTGGCCATTCTTAACTTACAGTTAGAACATCCTACGGATTTAGAAACCATGCACAACAGCTTAAAAGAAGCAGCTTTATCGGGTGCATTGGTAGAGCAAATTCACTACAACACGTCCAACGAATTGGTCTCCTCTGATATCGTTGGAAATCCCTGTCCATCCATCTATGATGTAAATGCTACCCAAGTCACGGAAGATGGAAAGTCTGCCGTACTCTATGTGTGGTATGACAACGAATATGGTTACAGTCGACAGGTACTTCGCCTTGCCAAACACTTTACCGATGTACGGCGTCCTGCATATTACTAATGACGATAAAACCTGAGTAAAACAAAAGGGCCCGGCGCTTTTGCACCGGGCCCTTTTATATGTAATTATCAAAAGTTTAATTATTTACCGTCTTCAATAATAAGTTTAAGGAGGCCTGTATTTGAGTTAATACTTTCCTCGAGACTAATCATACTTTCAGTATTCTCAACCCCTTCTATATCGTTGATTCTAAAGATGACGTCCTTTGCATGGGAAGCATCGCGGCAACGTATCTTACAGAAGATTCCATATTTACCGGTAGCCAAATGTGCAACTGTCACCTCTGGAACTCTCCCGAGCGCGTCTATAATCTGAGGTGAAGTTGACGATCTTGAGGTATACAACCCGATGTAAGCGATAAAGCCGAAGCCTAATTTTTCATAATCGACACTTATTGAGGTGCTTTTAATGATACCCATTTGTTCCATCTTCTTAACGCGAACATGAATGGTGCCGGGGCTAACTAATAAATCCTTGGCGATTTCAGTAAAGGGTTTACGTGCATCCTTTACTAAATACTCCAGAATCTGCTTGTCAAGTTTATCAATCTTCATAATGAGTAACTAGGTTTTGTTAGCTACGCTAAATTACTTGATAATCGGACATGTCACCTCATTTTTATGGGGCTAAGGTATCCGATTGTTCTCGGTTTTGTTTCAAATTCACATTTATTGTTCTATTTTTACATTCTGTTCAATAAATATCATATTTTATTGATTTGCATTTAAAAACACGCGACAATGACTGAATTAAGTACTGCAATACCTACACAAACCGCACTTTACATCATTAACAATCCTGAAAGCGTTATTGAAGTCTTTCTAGATGCTGAGGCTGGAACGGTCCGTGAGGTAAAGTGCTTAAATCACAACCGTTGTAAAGAATATACGTACAGCGTCACTGAATATTTAGACCGTTACAGCCATCATCCCGCCGGTCAGGCCGTTAAAGCCGCATTATAATCGCTCAACAATCTTTCCGATCACTCTGTTTGTATTTGGGTTAAAGTGGCGTTGAGGGAAAGCAACGCCACTTTTTTTATGCATAAAAAAAGACGCATCTTTCGATGCGCCTTTTACGTTTCGTGCTTTCGGATCTTATTTATTGTAAAACGGAAGTTTTACCACCTGCGCTTTGATTGGTTTATTGCGAATCATAACGAAAAATACCGAACCTTCTTTTGACAAGGCTGTCGGCACATACCCCATACCAATATTTTTACCTGTTGAAGGGCTATTCGTTCCTGACGTAACACGACCGATAACGACTCCAGATGCATCCGCAATAGGGTAATCGTGTCTAGGAATACCACGATCTATCATCTCAAAGCCTACAAGCTTATTTTCCGCACCTGCTTCTTTTTGCGCCTGAAAGAGCTCGCAAGAGACAAAGTCTTTGGTAAATTTCGTAATCCACGAAAGACCTGCTTCAATGGGACTCGTCGTATCATCAATATCATTTCCGTAGAGCGCCATACCCATCTCTAAACGAAGGGTATCTCTAGCACCTAGACCTGCAGGCAGCAATCCATAAGAATCACCTGCTTTAACTATAGCATCCCAAAGTGATTCAGCAACCGCATTGTGCACATACAGTTCAAATCCTCCTGAACCCGTATAACCTGTTGCTGATATTATCACATCATCTATTCCAGCCAAAGTATCTACTGTAAAACTGTAGTATTTGATAGCTGCTAAATCGATATCCGTGAGGGTTTGAAGCATTGGAATAGCGTTCGGGCCTTGAACGGCTAACAGACTGTAGTCCTCACTTTGATTGCGGAGTGTGACATCAAACTGTGGTGCATAATGCATGAGATGATTCCAGTCCTTTTCAATATTTGATGCATTCACGACCAACATAAAATGCTGAGCGGAGAAGCAGTATACTAACAAATCATCCACAATACCGCCTTGAGCGTTTGGCATACAGCTGTATTGAATTTTTCCAGGTAGTAAACGGCTTATATCGTTCGAGGTTACCAACTGTAAAAAGTCTAGTGCTTGCGGCCCATCGACGAAGAATTCACCCATGTGGCTCACGTCGAACATGCCTACCGCTTCACGAACTGCAGCGTGCTCTAATTTTAATCCGTTGTATTGAACCGGCATATTGTACCCAGCGAATGGTACCATTTTAGCACCTAAAGCTTCATGAACATGGGTCAGTGCGGTGGTTTTTAAATCATTACTCATTGTGAATGGTTCTTTATTCGTTAGCCGCCGCTTTCAGTGCTAGGACAGTACATTGTCCCACACCGCATTAGCATTAGGCAAAGGTTCTATTGTTAGGCTCTAACAGATGGTACTTATATCTGCTTCGCCCAATCGCGTGCAAAACTAACCATCAATTTGAACTCTGCCACACTTGCAACACGTTCTTTATGGAATATTAGGATAGATTTTCCATTACTCTCCATATGGAAATCAGGATGCTCGAGTAAAAAGTCTACACATTTATCTGTGAAGAATGCTCTAATGGCCTTAGGATCGGGACCTTTCAATTTAAATTTCGCATCAAATATTGGATTGCCAATCTCCACATCTTTTACCCCGGTATATTGTGCCAACCGTGAGAATATTCGTTCTCGATCCAGAACAAATTCCGGTAAATTGGATACTTGAGGGTCCATAACAACACAAGCCAGATGCTGACTGTCTTTCATAATAAATTCACCACTGTGTGAACTTACCTCCAAAGCATAGAAGTTTTGGTCAACATCTTTAAGTAGGTTGGTCGTGTAATCGATACGACGGTGATTAAAGTATTTAAACTGCTCCACTAATTCGTCCCATTTAGACTGGGGCCACGCTGCGAATTTCAATCCATTGAGTACAGCGAATGCACTCAATTTTTCTTGCTTAGCACTTAACCTTGGTCCTTGCGTACTTCCTGCCGAACCTTGCATGCGGAACTTCGAACGATTTGCACGTGACTGCACACCTAAAGGGTGTGAAGAAGTTGGGGCAAAGGCTTCTAACCCCACAAGTTCGAGGCTACCTCCTTTTTGATCAAAGAGCTCTGTGTACCCCGAAAGGTGCTCCATTACAGTGTGGTCTACAAATTGTGTATTCGAGAAGTCCGCAATTAGCGTTGCAGTAGTTGGTACGCTGTCTAGCTTACTTTTTAACCTAGGGTAATTCAAGAAATTAGCGAAGTAATTAATGTTTAAGATGAACTTCTGTTCATCCTCTTCATACAGTAATGTATTAGGGCGATAGAAATAACGCAGAATATCGATGCCTGAGCCCGTGATGAATACTTGCACTACAAATGTGGCCAACATACCCAAAACTATACCCATTATTAACCCATAAACGAGCGTCGCAAAGAGCGTAAAGAAAAACAGAAAAAGCTGCTCTAGTCCTACACTAGCTATTCGGCTGAATTGCGA
This sequence comes from Schleiferiaceae bacterium, assembly GCA_029248145.1. Lineage (GTDB taxonomy): Bacteria > Bacteroidota > Bacteroidia > Flavobacteriales > Schleiferiaceae > UBA10364. The sequence goes on from JAQWJX010000091.1 coordinate 11,515, forward strand.
TGGATTTAATAGCTTATATCCAGTAAATACTAGTATGGCCGCTAATGCGGGAAGCGGAATTTGTGTTAATAGCGTGCGGAAAAATAAGACAAAGACTAAGATGAGAATACCATGAAAGAAATTCGCCGAACGTGTTTTAGCACCATTGCTCACATTTACAGAACTCCGCGCGATAACCGTTACTACACTCAATCCACCTACCAATCCAGATAAGGCAGTTGCTATACCCAAAGCCCGCAGGTCTTTGTTGACATTAGAGCGACGATTGTATGGATCTAAACGGTCCATACCTTTTATGGAGAGTAAACTTTCAATACTCGCGATGAAGGTTAATGATACTGCTGCACCCCAGAATGGTCCTTTGGTAATACCAGAGAAATCGGGCATACGCCAAGCAGACATCCAATCCGCAGGTATGTTCACAAGGTACTTTTCTGGGAAGAAGCTTGTACCTGAAATGCGCGTACCGATCATCTGAACTGCGACAGAAATAATGACTACCCAAAGCGGAGCCGGCACAGAATGCACCCATTGTGCACGAATCTTGGGAAATACCGAAAGTAGCAGCAAACTGAATAGTCCAATCCCAGCAGTTTTCCATGTCCCTGCATCTGCCCAAAACAGTGCCTCTACTGAATTGACGAATTCTAATAATAAGGGAATAGGAGCTGTACTTTCTGGATTTAATATTCCAATCATCACGTGGCTTTGCTTCGCCAAAATAATGATACC
>JAQWJX010000110.1:0-9211 GCA_029248145.1 Schleiferiaceae bacterium
TAATTCCAGCTGCGTACTATCTACTAATTTTAGCCTATAAAAGGGAAGAATTCCCGACATTGTGCCTCATTATTGATCCAAAGCCGAAGATGGCATATGTTTTGGTAATTTAAGAACAAATACACAATACATTTTAATGCATACAAAACCCGAAGCTTCGTCTGAGCTCGTCAAGAAATTTGTCGTAGAAGGACTACAGGAAATAAAAGGACAAAACATTACTGTTTTAGATCTACGAGAAATAGAAAATGCAGTCACCGATTTTTTCATCATAGCAGAAGGAAATTCGAATACTCAAGTAAATTCTTTAGCCGATAGCGTGCACAAAGTGGTACGTGAAAACGTTGGGGATAAACCATGGCACATTGAGGGACGCGATAATTCAGAATGGGTACTCATGGATTATGTCACCGTTGTGGTGCACGTCTTCCAAAAAGGTATCCGTGAGTTTTACGATTTAGAAGGCCTTTGGGGTGATGCGGAAATAACCATTATAGAAAACGATTAAGCCATATGGCAGATAATCCCAATCAAAATCAAATAGACAAACTGAAAAAACAGTTTGCGAAAAACAAAGGCACTAACGGTGACGGCAAAAAGCCCGGTACACCGAAAAAAGGTGGCAACAGATTCAATTTCTATTGGGTCTACATCATCGTCTTTGCACTTTTCATAGGTATGCAAATCTTCACCGCGATGAGTTTTAGCGCGAAAAATTCTACCTATCAGGAATTTGAACAAGCACTTGAGCTTGGCGATGTAGATCGCGTAAATATTGTGAACGAACGAAAGGTTCAAATCTTCATTAAAGAGGAAAGCTTACGTGAAAGCGAACGCTACGATGAGGTTAGTAAAACCAATCTCGGCAAGGATTTAAACCCTGGACCACACTATGTCTTTGAAATGCCTTCAACCACCTTCGAAGATAGACTCAAAGACTATTATGAGATACGCGATGTCAAAGACCGTATTCCTGTTAACTACCAAACACAAGATAATTTCTTCGGTGATATCATATCGTGGGTTCTCCCGTTAGTGTTGATGGTAGCAGTTTGGATGTTCATTATGCGCAGAATGTCTGGAGGAGCAGGCGGAGGAGCCGGTGGCGGTTCTCAAATTTTCAACATCGGTAAATCGAAAGCAAAGGTATTTGATAAGGATACGGAAGTAAAAACGACATTCAACGATGTAGCCGGAATGACTGGCGCGAAAGAAGAGGTCTTAGAGGTCGTAGACTTCTTAAAAAACCCAAAGAAATATACAGACCTTGGTGGTCGTATACCGAAGGGTGTAATGCTTTCGGGCCCTCCCGGAACAGGTAAAACCTTGCTCGCAAAGGCGGTAGCAGGTGAAGCCAAAGTCCCGTTTTTCTCTCTCTCAGGTTCGGATTTTGTAGAAATGTTTGTAGGTGTAGGTGCTTCACGTGTTCGAGACCTTTTCAAACAAGCAAAAGAGAAATCACCTTGTATCATCTTCATTGATGAGATTGATGCGATTGGTAGAGCCAGAGGAAAAAACAACTTCTCTGGAGGCAATGATGAACGTGAAAACACGTTGAACCAATTACTCACCGAAATGGACGGCTTTGGCACCAATGAGCACGTGATTGTAATGGCCGCCACCAACCGAGCAGATATTCTGGACCGCGCCTTGATGCGTGCGGGTCGTTTTGACCGCATTATCTACGTTGATCTACCTGAGTTAACGGAAAGAGAAGCCATTTTCGATGTACACCTCAAGGGGATAAAAACGGACGACAGTGTAGATGTCGCACTCTTAAGTAAACAAACCCCTGGGTTCTCGGGTGCAGATATCGCTAATGTTTGTAATGAGGCTGCGCTTATTGCCGCACGCAAGGAGCACAAAGTTGTAGGTAAGCAAGATTTTCTAGATGCCGTTGATCGCATCGTAGGTGGACTTGAAAAGAAAACAAAAATCATAACCGAAGCAGAGAAGAAAGTCATCGCCTACCATGAGGCAGGACATGCCGCCACGTCTTGGTTACTCGAACACGCAGCACCTTTGGTAAAAGTAACTATCGTTCCGCGCGGCCGCTCTCTAGGCGCAGCTTGGTACCTTCCTGAAGAACGTCAAATCACTACAGCCGAGCAAATGTTGGACGAAATGTGTGCCACCATGGGTGGTCGCGCAGCAGAGAAAGTCATCTTTAACAAAATTTCTACGGGTGCCCTGAGTGATCTAGAAAAGGTGACGAAACAAGCGCGGGCAATGGTTACCGTTTATGGATTAAATGATGTGCTCGGCAATGTTACCTACTATGATAGTCAAGGTCAAAATGAATACGCAATGGATAAACCGTATTCAGAACAAACTGCTGAAACCATTGATCAGGAAATAAGCAAGATCATAGAAAAGCAATACGTGCGTGCCATTGAGATGCTGGAAAACAATCGTGAAAAATTGGACCAGCTGGCAAACCTATTGCTTGAAAAAGAAGTCATCTTCAAAGAAAATGTACAGGAAATCTTCGGAAAACGTCCATGGGACAAAGAAGAAGAAAAGAAGGAGGAAAAAGCTGAGGCATCTCCCGCTGAAGCTACTGCCGGATTCACTACTGAAGCCGAAGCGCTCACCGCTGATCAGGTGATGACCGAAGAGTCTACAGAGGATACTAACAACGTTCCCATTGAAGAAGTAGCGAACATCTCAAACGATAACGCTGCAGCGAAGGAAGAATAAGCCTTTAGCCTAATTTGAAACTTTAGAACCGCGGCCCGTTGGGCCGCGGTTTTTTGTTAATAGCTACGGGGCGCGAACGGTCGTATTTAGTCTACACGTATTATTTTTGAATAAAACGTCTCTCGCACTATGGCAAAATCCTCTGGATTTCTTTCGAAGCTTAAAACTAGCCTTCTCGGTAAAAGCGAGAAGACTGAAGAAAGTACTGCAGGAAAGTTTGCTCCTAAGAAAGAGGAACCCTTAGATGTGAAGTTCGTCCAAACCTTTACGGAAGGCGGTGGCAATTTCATGTATTGCACGAGCTTACAAGAAGCCGTTCATTCTTTGGAACAATACGCAGACGATTACCAATGGCGTGGTGTTTATATTTCAAGCCCTACCATCGCAGATTGGAGCAACCATACAAAATTGGATACCACGTTTGAGAACGACGGTCAGTTTCCCGCCGTGCTAAGCACCTGTGAGGCACTCATTGCATTTAATGGGGGTATTATGATCCATTCCCACCACACAGGTGGCAGAAAATTAGGTGATCTTCCCCAACATCATGTCCTGATTGCGTACACCTCTCAAATCGTACCAAATCTTAGAGACGGTTTGACTGCAATTAATCAAAAATACCGTGACAATAGACCCTCGAATATTGCAGTAATCCGTGCACCACACGATCAAGCGGTAGAATTGGCATCTGCAGATCCAAACAAAGGAAGAACGGTCTTTTTAATTTTGATTGAAGACGAAGCCTAATGGGAAAGCGCGCATTCTTTGGAGGGGTATATGCCTTAGTCCTCATTGGAACTTTTGGCTACAGTGACTTCGGACCCTACTTATTAGCGGTATTTACTGCACTTCTTCTAAATGAAGTTGCGCGAATTTTAGACGTCCAAAGCCGGTTCCCTTTGCTTGCGTTTACGACCATCGCCTTAGTTCTTGGGTCATTTTTCGGATGGGGCGGCGCTGTAGAACTCATATCTTCCACTCTTTTTATAGGTGTACTTCTTGCATTATCATTGCTGCGCTCACAACGTCCCGCACATGAAATGCGCCGGGGTCTATTTGCGTTAGCCTACCTATGGTTGCCTATGGTGTATCTCATTCAAATCTCTGAAGATTTCCCGTGGCTCATTCTTTTCATCTTCATTATGATCTGGTCCAGCGACACCTTCGCTTATCTTGCCGGTCGACAATTCGGTAAACGTCCTTTGGCTCCAAAACTGTCACCGAAAAAAACGATTGAGGGATTTATTGGCGGTATTATTGGAACCTTAATTGTCGGTGTGGTAGTGAACCATTATATCGGCTGGACCTCAGCTGCTGTAGCGCTATCTCTCGCGCTAACAGTAGCAATCACTGCTCCTTTTGGAGACCTCATAGCCTCCTCATTAAAACGTGAAGCAGATATCAAAGATTCAGGCGTATTTTTACCTGGGCACGGAGGAGCTTTAGATCGCCTCGATAGTTTTATAACTGCCGCACCTGTGGCCGCTTTAGTTTATCATTACATACAACTCATATGACAATCCATAAAGAAGGAAAAGGAACGCTTACAGTTTCATTTGTCGTGCTCTTTATTATCAATGCACTGATTCAATATTTGACAGATTTACAATGGCTACACATCGCAACACTAGCCGTTAGTGTCGTGCTCTATGCTGTTGTACTTCAATTTTTTCGCAATCCTAAGCGCACGGTTACGTTAAATCCTGATGCCATTATCTGCCCCGCAGACGGTAAAGTGGTGACCATTGAAGAGGTCTTTGAGGATGAAATCCTAAAAGACAAACGCATACAAGTATCCATCTTTATGTCGCCCTTCAATGTTCATGTCAATCGCTATCCATTGGGTGGTAGAGTAGCAGAAGCCATACATCACGAAGGTAAGTTCCTCGTTGCATGGCACCCTAAAAGCTCTACGCTGAACGAACGTACAACCGTCACGATAGATAATGACCGATGGGGAAAAGTACTGTTTCGCCAAATCGCCGGTGCTGTTGCACGCCGTATCGTAATGTATTCAAAGCCCGGTAATCTCGCTCTTCAAGGTTCAGAATACGGCTTTATCAAATTTGGCTCACGTGTAGACTTATTTCTGCCTTTAGACAGCGAAATCCTTGTAAAAGAGGGTGATGTAGTCAAAGGTGGTATTACCGAATTGGCAAAACGCCCCTAGGCCTCAAAGAAGGCTTAAACGAGTAAGTTTTTAGTCCAATCCAGGACCAATTTGAATTGATCCTCACGATTCATCGTACTGTTGTCTAAAGTACGTGCATCCACAGCTGCTATGAGCGGAGAATCTGAACGTTCCATATCCGCTTTATCCCGTGACTTTAGATTTTCGAGTACCTCTTGAAATGAAACGTTTTGTCCTTTGAGGTCCAATTCTACTTTACGACGCTCGGCCCGAACATCGTCCGATGCGGTCATGAAAATCTTTAACTCTGCGTTTGGGAAAACTACGGTTCCAATATCGCGACCGTCCATAACAACACCGCCATTGCGACCCATTGCCTGCTGTAAGGCAACCAGGTGACGTCGTACTTCAGATAGTTTAGCAACATGAGATACAACGTGACTCACGGCCATTTCTCGAATTTCTTCTTCTACGCGCTGACCATTCAAAAATGTTGCATTCACACCAGCCGCATCCAATTCAAAAGTAATCAGCACCTGGTCCAGTGTACTTTCAATCGCGGTGGCATCGCATCCGTTTTCTTTACTTACCCAGCCCTTTCGCAAAGCGAACAAAGCAACTGCTCGGTACATCGCGCCAGAATCTACATAGACGTAACCCATGGATTTTGCAAGTGCCTTTGCAAGGGTACTTTTTCCAGTCGAACTGTGTCCATCTATGGCAACGGTGAGCGGCTTGGTCATGAAGGAATAATTATAAATTCAAATTTAAAGATAGGGTATTCATTCGCCCGGCTACACTGCGCAATTCATTAGCAAAGTGCAACTGGAATTTTGAAAAATAGATCGATGCACCCAGTGTAAAGCCACCGCTTGTTCTACGGTCTGATAAGGCCATCTCAAATTGGCGTCTAAAGCTATATCCCGCCATAAAATGCAAGCGTTGTGTGGGCAAAAATTCTAAAGATCCATTTAAGTGACGTAGGCCAAGATTCAATAACGATTGTCCACCCTGCGTCGTCTGGCCCGTAACGGGATCCACCGTCACAAGATTAGGATCGTCGTAGCCCAAATTAGGGCGGTTCAGCTGATCTACTACTAAAGCCCAACGAAAGGGAGCATACTCCAATTTTTGTCCAAAAGCGACCAATAAGTTTAACGGAAGTGCCTCTCTAGTTCCAGCAAATGTAGACAATTGTCTACCCGTATTTTTTAAAAGTACGGCAACATCTAACCCACTCTCTAAACGCGTCATTGCCTGAAAATCCAATGCTAATGCCCAGCTCTGATAACTTTCGTAGGTTCCGTTGACTAATTTCCCAGTCATCCCAAAGCGCCAGTTACGCCATTCGGCGAGCGGTGTTCCTAGCGACAAAGCAATATCTCCGGCATAAAAGACACCTAGGTTATTCCCCCAAACATCTGTAGCGGTAAACTCGCCATACTGTATGGTTTGGGCGGCTGCAATAACCGGGTGTCCTTTTATCTTAAAACCGTAACTACCCTGAAGTAACTGAATGCCTTCCCCAAGCGAACCTCCACTCATTTCGAGTTGAAACAAAGTGCTGTCGTTTAATAAAAGAGGATTTTGAACGGAAAAAGCGCCCACAGGTCCAGGGTTAATATATGAAGTGTTGCCCATGGCAGAGCTTCCGGCGAAAACACTCCTATCGAGAAAAGAGAACACACCCGATCCTCCGCTTTGCGCAAGGGCCAGCGAACTCCATAATACCGTTATGGCAAGGGCTCTTATCAAGATTTTTTAACTTCCACAGGCACTAGCTTCTTCGCATTTTTTACCTTTTGGTCTAAGATAGCTAAATCCAAAACTTCTTGCATTTCTCCTACATAATGGAAGGTCATGCCTTTTAAATAGTGGGACTCGATTTCCTCAATGTCCTTACGGTTCTTATCACAAAGAATGATCGTAGTAATCTTTGCGCGCTTTGCCGCTAAGATTTTTTCCTTTATTCCCCCTACAGGCAACACCTTACCGCGAAGCGTAATTTCTCCAGTCATTGCCAATTTTGCGGCTACACGTTTCTGTGTGAATAAGCTCGTCAATGCCGTAAGTAAGGTGATCCCAGCTGACGGACCGTCTTTAGGAATGGCACCTTGAGGTACGTGAATGTTTATGTCATACGATGTAAAAAGTTTAGTATCGATGCCTAATTCTTCGGCATTACTCTTTAAATATGCCAGTGCTATAGTCGCACTCTCCTTCATCACATCGCCTAGATTCCCTGTAACAATTACTTTTCCGCTACCTCTACTTATAGAGCTTTCAATAAATAAAATATCACCACCTACAGGCGTCCAAGCCAGCCCAGTGACCACACCAGCATGATGGTTGCCTTCATAACTATCTCGCTCTCTAGCAGGGCCAAGTACAGTACCTATATTGTCTTTCTCTATCTTGACGACTTCGGCATCGCCCATTGCGATATCCTTAGCAGAATGACGAATGAGTTTTGCCACTTTTTTGTCTAACGAACGCACACCACTTTCGCGAGTATAGCCTTCGACCACAGCTTTCAGCTCTGGCTTTCCAATACTGAACTGTTCTGTAGTCAAACCATGATTTGAAAGCTGCTTCGGTACTAAATGGCGTTTTGCAATCTCAACTTTTTCGTCCGTCGTATAGCCTGATACATCAATGATCTCCATACGATCTAACAACGCTGGCTGAATAGCACCTAGGTTATTCGCAGTGGCGATAAAAAATACCTTACTAAGGTCGTATCCCATTTCCAAATAGTTGTCGTAGAAACTATTGTTCTGTTCTGGATCGAGTACTTCTAACATCGACGATGACGGATCACCACCTACCCCGTAGCTTAATTTATCAATCTCGTCTAATATGAATACAGGATCATTTGAACCTGCCTTTTTCATATTCTGTAATACACGACCCGGCATTGCTCCTATATACGTTTTTCGGTGTCCGCGAATTTCTGCTTCATCACGAAGCCCTCCTAAAGACATGCGCACGTAAGGACGACCTAAGGCCTCCGCTATGGACTTACCTAATGAGGTTTTACCTACCCCTGGAGGCCCCGCCAAACAAAGAATAGGGCTCTTCATGTCTCCCTTAAGCTTGAGAACAGCAAGGTGTTCTAAAATGCGCTCTTTCACTTTTTCTAGACCATAATGATCGTTATCAAGCGCCTTTTGAGCCGTTTTCAGATTTATACTTGAATCACCCTTGCTCTCGAAAGGTAAATCCAGCATGAACTCTAAATAGTTGCGCTGGATAGCAAATTCCGGCATCTGCGGGTTCAATCGTTGCAACTTACGCAACTCCTTCTCAAAGTGTTCCGCCGTCTTATCGTCCCAAGTTTTTGCTTTTGACTTTTGGCGCATTTCTTCGATATCACCCTCACTACTATTTCCACCTAATTCTTCTTGAATGGTTTTCATTTGTTGGTGCAAGAAATATTCACGCTGCTGCTGATCGAATTCGTGCTTTACTTTATCGTGAATTTCATTTTTCACCTCAAGCATTTTCAATTCGAGATTCAATCCCTCCAACACCTTCACTGCCCGATCTTTCAACGAATCTAGCTCCAAAACCTCTTGCTTTTTCTCGAGATTCATGCTACTGTTCGATGCGATAAAATTGAGTAAGAAAGTATTGCTCTTGATGTTATCTAATGCAGCTTGCGCTTCACTAGGAATGTGCGGACTCTCTTGAATCAATCTAGCCGCAATATCCTTTATAGAGTCCATAAGCACTGTGAATTCAGCATCATCGTCAGTTGGAACGAACTCCGGCAGGAATTCAACCCTCGCCATATTGTAAGGCTCGGTCTCGACCCAATCCAAAATTCTAAAGCGTTTTTTGCCCTGTATGATGATCGTTGTATTGCCATCGGGCATTTTAAAACTTTTCACGATCTGGGCTAAAGTTCCAGTCGGGAATACCTCAGCTTGACCAGGGTCTTCAGTATCGCTGTCGCGCTGTGCAATCATCCCAACGAATTTCTGGTCTTCTTTGATATTCTTAATCAATCGAAGACTTTTATCACGACCAGCGGTAATGGGAGCAACGACACCCGGAAATATCACTGTATTTCGCAGCGGAAGTATCGGAAGTAACTCTGGAAGCTGGTCATCTTGAATTTCAACCTCTTCATCAGAAGTCATTAAAGGAATAAATTCCGTGCTTTCGCTAATGATATCGCTAAGTGACAATGTGTCCATATTCATTCAAATCAATTAAGGGTTTGCCTTAAATTCTGCGTCATGCTGTCACTTAAGGTCAAAAAAGGGCCACTCTTTTGGAGGGCCCTATATATGGTTCAAAGGCTGTGCCGAACTTATTGCTCGAAGAAACCTAAACTCATTCCGAATTTAAATGTAATGCTTCCATCGAGTGCAT
>JAQWJX010000149.1:0-5792 GCA_029248145.1 Schleiferiaceae bacterium
TGCCTACTTCGGTACGCGCGATATGCCTTTATTGTTGAAGACATTAGGCGCAGATTACAAGCATGAATTGGTAGGTGAGCGTATGACGACGACGCCTAAGCATTTTGCCTATTTAAAGATAGCAGAAGGTTGCGATCGTCCGTGTAGTTTTTGTGCCATTCCATTAATGCGTGGTGGTCACAAATCAACACCGATTGAAGATTTGGTTACTGAAGCAGAAAAATTGGCGACAAAAGGGGTCAAAGAATTGATTCTTATTGCTCAGGATTTGACGTATTACGGGCTAGATCTTTATAAAGAGCGCAGATTAGGAGCACTATTAAAGGAACTGGTCAAAGTGGAAGGAATCGAATGGATTCGCCTACATTACCTTTTCCCGTCGGGGTTCCCACAAGATGTTTTAGACATCATTCGTGAAGAGCGGAAGGTGTGTAATTATATAGATATTCCATTGCAGCATATTGCTGATCCGGTACTTAAAAGTATGCGACGTGGTACTACAAAAGCGAAGACGGATGCTTTGCTCGCTATGATGCGTGAAAAAGTGCCAGGGATTACTATTCGTACCACGTTAATCGCCGGTTATCCGGGTGAAACGGAGGAAGATCACCAGGTCGTATTGGATTGGGTTCGCGAACAGCGTTTCGACCGATTAGGTGTTTTCGCTTACAGCCACGAGGAAAATACACACGCTTTTAATCTTGAGGACGACGTTCCGGCAGAAGTGAAGCAACAACGCGTGGATGAAATCATGGCTATTCAAATGGATATTAGTCGCGAACTGAATGAGCAGAAAGTAGGTAAAGAATACCGTGTGTTAATCGACCGTAAGGAAGGTGCCCATTTCGTTGGTCGTACGGAATTTGACAGTCCGGATGTAGATAACGAAGTGCTCATTCCAGCAGAAGATATTTATCTAAAAATTGGTGATTTCTGCACCGTTAAAGTGGTTGAAGCGCACGATTACGATCTTATTTGCGAGGTGCTCTAAATCTGCTCTAAACGTTCAAAGTAGAGCTGCAAAACCCTCGACTTTAGTTGAAAGAGTTTTTCACAAATAGATGAGGAAAACTTCAATTTTCTATGGCTACAGATAGATGGAATTGGTAGGGGCAAACGTTATATTTGTTTATATGCGTATCTCCTCCACTATTCAAATTTTTCTACTACTGCTTAGCAGCCATGTCGTTATGCATGCAGCTTCACTGCAAGAGGATACTACCGCTCAGGCGGTTCTCGATAAAGTACAGTGGGAATTGGTGCGCTTGCCGGCAACTTTTGAACCGGCAGGATGGCAATGTTCAGAAGTCCCTGCACTGACCAGAGTACAAGCCATTAAAATGGGACTGACCATCAACGATTTTGTAGACGAGCGCTTTGATCCAGTCAAAGGAAAGCAGGCCGCGAGTCGTTATTACGGACTAGAATCTGATTTCACTCTTCAAGCCACTGTGAAAGCAGCACCAGGAACAGTGTTACTTAGTGCAGTAGCTGACGAAGGTCAATTAAAACTGCGCGAACTTGAATCTGCTAATCCTCATTTAACAAGAGATGTTTTGCCGAAGGGTGCAGCACTCTATGGAGTGGAATGGAGGCCTGGTCCCAGTGATTGGAACGTATTGGTAGAAGAGCAGCAGACGTATGAATCGGACCTTCTTGCGCAATATGAAAAGCGTAGAAAACAAGTGCTGTCTTTTATGCCGGATCCATCTACTCATGATGCCATCACTTATACGGTGCGCTCCGGTGACTATTTGGGCCGAATCAGCACAACCTTAGGTGTGAAAGTAAGTGACTTGCAGAAATGGAACAGCATTAAAGGCAACACGATCTACCCCGGTCAAAAATTGACCGTTTGGGTACCTTCAAATGAGCTTGAATCTGTTCAAGTGGCTGCCGCTGCGCCTAAAAAAAAGCCGGAAGCAACTCCAACAATCGAAACGAAGGCGCAGAATAAAGAGGTATTGGCTTTAGCTGGTACCTACATTACCTATGAGGTCAAGCCCGGGGATACCTTATGGGGCATTGCCAACAAATTCCCTGGTGTCAGCGCAGATAACATCAAGGCTTGGAATAGAGTCGATGAATTGATAAAAGCAGGTGAACGCCTTAAAATCAATACCCAAACCATTACCGATTATTCTCCCGATAAATACCCTAGTACCCTTTAGGGCATGAATAAACCGGTACATCTTTTCTTATTTCTATTTGCCCTAGGTTCTCTTATGCTGGGACTGAGTTTCCTTTCTCCAAAAGAGAAATGGCAGGTGGGACCATTCGAGATTGGGTATTATACTCCAGGCGAATTACTAGGTACGCTTTGGTCTGAAGATAGCACTGCTGACAAAGCAATAGCGGTTCCAGAAAACCCTGTTTTGGATGCACTCATAGAAGAAGCAGATACGGTGACGGCCCCGTTACTCTCGGAGGAAACCGAAATATTACCGGTGGCTGAACCGGTTGTTTTAGACACAGCTATACAATTGGTAGATGTGAAGCTATTCGCACCATTCTTTCAGGCATTGGAGCGCTTATCCGTAGATCGAAATGCACGCGTAAGAGTACTCCATTTTGGGGATTCACAACTAGAAGGTGACCGCATTACAATGCAACTACGAGATGCGTACCAGCGTAAATATGGGGGCACTGGTTTCGGATTTGTAGCGCTTCAACCGCTGGTTGCACCATCTTCCCTAGCTTTTGAAAATGAAGAAGGGCTCATACGCAAGACGGTTTTTGGACGTCGCGACACTGCTTTTTCAGATATGAAATATGGACATCTAGGTTCTTTCACTTTGCTGGAACCTAACGATAGCGGTCAATTTGTCGGTAGCATAGCATTCAAAAAACGGAAATGGGGATACAGTCGTGCAAGAAACTTTACCACCTCTAAAATGCATTTAGAGGTGGAATCGCCGGCCATGGTGCAGGTTTTAGTGGCCGATTCTATTTATTCTACCCGCATCTTTCCTTCTGGCGAGTGGACACTAGCGATCGATGTTCCGAATGAAGATGAGTTTTCAATGCGCATCAGTTCTGAGCAGCAGGTCAGAGTTTATGGTATTAGTTTCGAGAGCCCCTTTGGTTTTCATGCGGACAACGTAGCTATGCGCGGTGCATCCGGGATGATTTTTACAAAAATGAACGGGGGACAGTTCAAATCTTCTTTAGAACGCGAGGCCTACGATCTAATCATTTTACAATTCGGTGGTAATGCCGTGCCTTATTTGAAGGATGAGGCGCATGCCGGAAGGTTCGCCCGTGCATTGGCGCGACAAGCCGATTATTTGAAAAGATTATACCCTGATGCAGCTTTCCTTTTCATTGGCCCTTCGGATATGGCACGAAAAAATGGACTAGTATTTGAAAGTTATCCTTTGTTGGAAGATTTAACCCATCAACTGCGTAATGAACTTCTGTCACGAGGTATTGCCTTTTGGGATTTATATGATGTTATGGGCGGTTCGGGCTCCATGGTGAAGTGGGTAGATGCTGAACCGGCATTGGCCGTGCGGGACTATATCCATTTCACGCCCAAAGGAGCGCGTAAAGTTGGTGGCTCGCTCGTCCGAGCCTTGAAAGGATTAGAAGACCAGTACAAAGCTTTGATCGCCATAGAACGCGCTGAAATGCAGCGTTTGTCAGATTCAGCAGCATTATTCAAGCAAATGAACCAAGGCACAGGTGCCGCAACAGGATCCGTAGAATGAAGCATAGACTCGCCTTATTGTTCATTGTATTCACTTTAGTTCTCCAAGGACAAGAGTCTTTAGGTGCGCTTTCGTTGAAATATCCTTTTTTAGATACGACGAAACAGTCGCTCCAGTATTTTGGATCAGAAGACGCTTTGGAGAGTTTCTTCGAGAAATTAGACCGTACCATATTTGAAGGCGAGGGAAAGGTTAACATAGTACATATGGGCGGCTCGCACGTTCAAGGCGGTACGCTGAGTCACACGATGCGAATGAATTTGGCCCAATTGGCCCCAGAATTAAACGTTGAACGTGGTTTCTTTTTCCCGCACCGATTGGCGAATACCAATATGCCCGGTAATATTTATGTCAAGAAAATAGGTACATGGGAGGGATGTAGAAATTCTATTCCACGAAATAATTGTCCTTGGGGTTTCAGTGGGATTGATGCAATAACACGCGACAAAGATGCCGGTTTCGCAGTGCAAAGTTTTAGTGGCCCTGGCGAAGCCTATGCGTTTAAAGAACTTCGAGTTTTTGAGCATTACCAGAGTAACACCATGGTGCCCATTTGCACACCAACACCGGATAGTACGTACGTAGATACGGCGGCAGGTGTTCGATGTTGGTATTTCAATACACTGATCGATTCCGTTGCCGTTTCTTTTGATGCCACACAAGAGGGTGAATCTCAGTATACTTTACAGGGTTTACAGATGGTGCGTGATGAGCCAGGGCTGATATACCATGCCCTAGGCGTAAATGGGGCGGCAACAAAGTCATTCTTACGCAGTGAGAATTTTATTAGCAGGGGGCGTATGTGGCACCCGACTTGGTCGTATTTGGACTGGGAATTAATGATGCATATAAACCAGATAGCGATTGGCATCCAGAGGATTATAAGGCACGATACGATACACTTGTGGATTGGTTTCGCAGCATTAATCCAGATTGCGCTTTTATTTTTATGACGAACAACGACAGTTACTACAAGCGACGCACTCCAAACAAACATGCGTTGGATGTAGTGCGTGTGATGGAGCAGTTGAGCAAAGAACACGATGCCGCGGTTTGGGACCTTTTTGGGGTAATGGGTGGTTTAAACAGTATCGTGCTCTGGGAAGAGCATCGGCTGGCAAAATCAGATAAAATTCACTTTACAAGAGCGGGATACCGGCTGAATTCTGACCTACTGTTTTGGGCTTTTTGGGAGGCCTATGAGCAGCATTTAAAAGCACTGGCCCCATGATGGAACAGTGGAATATTGTAGAGTGGTTAACCTACCAACAGGATAGTCCGTTGCTTTTCACGCAGCGCTATTTCTGGGTATTCTTTGCATTGGTAATGGGTGGCTACAGCCTTGTGTATAAACATACCGCCCGTCGTAACCTTTTTCTATTCGCTGTTTCCTTATTCTTCTACTACAAGACGAGCGGCTTCTACTTTATTATCTTACTATTCTCTACAATCGTAGATTTTGGTATCGGTTGGGCCATATTTAAGAATAAGGTGCGCTGGCAACGCCAAGCACTAGTCGCTTTAAGCGTTGTGGTGAATCTTTTTGTCCTGGGTTATTTTAAGTACGCCTATTTTGTTGCAGATTTTCTTCAGGATTTAACGGGAATTGAATTAGAAGTAATCAACCAATTCGCGCTTTGGACCAACAATGCTATAGGTACCAGTTTCGTTTTCGATCGAATCCTGCTGCCCGTTGGAATTTCCTTTTTCACCTTTCAAACCATTTCTTACAGCGTGGATATTTATCGGGGCCATGTAAAGCCGGTTAAAAATATCTTTGACTTTGGTTTTTATGTCAGTTTCTTCCCTCAATTGGTCGCAGGTCCCATTGTTCGCGCGTCCGAATTTATCCCACAACTGTATCAACCGTATACGCTGACAAAAGAGCGAGCAGGTTTAGCAGTATTCTGGATATTAAACGGATTGCTTAAAAAATTGGTGCTTGCAGACTACCTCGCGGTCCAATTCATCGATCGTGTCTTTGATAATCCTCAGCTGTACAGCGGTTTTGAAACCATGAGTGCACTCTTTGGCTACTCCATGCAAGTCTACGCAGATTTCTCAGGATATACTGATGTCGCT
>JAQWJX010000157.1:0-4330 GCA_029248145.1 Schleiferiaceae bacterium
TTCTATTTTTCTACTGGAAAAATTCATCTGTTTCAAAAGTAAGGGATTGCGCATATTTGTGAACATGAACTACACGCTCTTTTTAATTCTCTTGCTTGCCTATGTAGGTGTGCTCGTTTTGATTGGTAAAATAACCTCGCGTGGCGCCACCAATGCTACCTTCTTTAACGCGAATAAAAACGCTTCTTGGTTGCTCGTAAGTTTCGGCATGATTGGCGCTTCACTCAGCGGTGTCACCTTTATTAGCGTGCCTGGATGGACGGCTGCCTCCGGAATGACCTATCTAATGATGGTTGTGGGCTTTTTCTTCGGCTATTTACTCATTGCTTTCGTTCTACTGCCCGTATACTACCGCTATAATGTGATCAGTATCTATAGTTTTCTGGGTGAAAAACTAGGTGCTTCGAGTTATAAGACTGGCTCCGCTTTCTTCCTGCTTTCACGTATAGTTGGGGCGAGTGCCCGTCTGTATATCGTCACTATGGTGGTTCAATTAATGATATGCGACGACCTCCATATTCCCTTTCCCATCACAGCAATAGCTGTACTCGCACTCATCGCCCTCTACAGTGCAGCCGGGGGTATTGCCACCATAGTTATTACTGACACTCTTCAAACTGCATTTATGCTTATTGCAGCGGCTTTGGCGCTCTATTTTGTGGGTAAAGCTGTGGTTCCTCAGCAGCAAAGTTTTTGGGATTATATTTCTGCGAACGACATGGCATATGTCATCAAATCAGGTTCTACACAAGCATGGTGGAAACAGCTTCTTGGGGGCATGTCCATTGCTGTTGCTATGACGGGTTTAGATCAAGACATGATGCAGAAAAATCTGACGGTCGCGCGCTTAAAAGACTCGCAAAAGAATATGGTCTTGCTCGGGGTGAATTTACTTTTCGTAAATGCTTTGTTCCTGGCCTTAGGTATACTCCTGACAGATTACGCAGCGCTTCAAGGCATTACTGCAACCGGCGATAAACTCTTCGCAGCCGTCGCTACCAGTAATGGTATGCCAGCGTTATTAGGAGCAGTGTTTTTCCTTGGTCTTTTAGCAGCTGCCTTTTCTAGTGCAGATAGTGCACTTGCCTCACTTACCACTGCTTTTTGTGTCGACTTTCTTGGAATGAATACAAATGACGAGTCCAATCGTAGAACCAAAGTATATGCCGGATTTATGGGAGTTTTACTTCTTGTAATGCTCTTGATTTTTTCCCTAAAAGCGGATAGTATCATTTCCACATTATTTACGGCGGCAGGGTATACCTACGGTCCGTTGCTAGGACTTTTTGCCTTTGCTTTGACACAAAAGAGAAAGATTCATGGATGGGGAATTACATGCGTAGCAATAGTTAGCCCATTTTTAGCCTATGCCCTAAGCATATGGGCACCCCGGCTAGGGTACACCATAGGTTTCGAGCTTTTACTTTACAACGGTTTAATCACATATCTCGGTGCTTGGGCCTTGAGCCGACGCGCTTAGTATTTTGTGACTTTGAAATTCTGTACTGAATTTTCAGTAGTAACCTTGACTTGATAGAATCCGCTAGCATAGGCTCTAAGATTCAGTGTGATGCGTCCAGTGGTTGCATTGAAGATACTTTCTTCCATTAAAGCACCATTCATTCCAAAGATTTGAACGAATACCTTTCCTTCGACCTCTGCTGTGTGCAGGTGAAGTATACCTTCCGTAGGGTTAGGATAGACCACCATTGCAGCAGTACCGTCTTCGTTAAGCCCAATATTTGAATACGGCACACTAATACTATCCATTCCACAATCTGTGGTGATGACGAGTTTCACCGTAGTAGGACCGTTCCCAGAGAAAGTGTGCGTCGGATTCTGCAAAGTGGAAGAATTACCATCTCCAAAGTCCCAGAACCAAGCATTTGGCGTTGGCGTACTAAGGTCATTGAATTGGTACGCAAGACCGCTGGTGTTTTGCAATCCGAAGTCTGCTTCTAATTGTGGCCCAGGAATTAAAACAGCACTGTCTGCCACAAAGGTGTAGGCATTGTAGTAAATGTATTCTAGGTCGTAATTCGTAGCAATAGTTAGGGTTGACGTATGCGCACCCATGCCTAGGAACGTTGAAAGTAGGCTTGATCCTTGACGATTGAGTGTAAATAGACCATTGACTGTAGTATCCGCACTACTTAAATCAAAGCTGAACGGCGTGTCTTCACAGATAGGTGAAACATCTAAAGTGGCCATTGCAGATGCACCGGTAGAAAGGACACGTATGTTATCGATGTACAAATTGTTCCCATAGCCACCGATTCCTTTTATGCGGAATTGGACAAAATCGCCGCTTGTAGTAGAGAGAACAACGCTATCCGTGCGCCAATCACTAGATCCGCCAGGTATGAATTGGCTTTGAGAGTTTGAAGTCGTTGCCAAACCGGCACCTCCTTTTTCATAAACTCTTGTAAAACTAGCCCCACAATCTGTGCTTACTTCAACGACTAGAGAATCGGAATAGGCCGCAGAATAGGGTGCATAACTCACGTCGAAATACAACACGGGATTGTAACCGTTGATATCGAACTTTTCGCTCAAAAGGCCGTCTTCTGCGCCGATGGTGGAGTAGTTGAAGTAATTCATATACATCACTTCACTTTTAGCCCCGGTAGGTCCAGTAACTTCCCCTTTGGTCCAACTCGTACTGCCGTCCGGGTTTTCTGTAGTAAATGCTACGGCTCCATTCCCGGTCCACGTTTCGATAAAAGGAAGCGTTTGTAACGGGCTTACGGTGACAGCATTAGCGAACACAATGGTATCCTCGCCGTAGGTGTTGCTTGCAATAAGCGTAATGGTGTATGCGCCGTAGGCACTAAAGCTGACTTCTGGATTTTGTGAAGTGCTCGAAGTTCCATTGATAAAACTATAAGTAGAAGGTGTGATGGCCCAATTCCATGACGTTGGGCTTTTCGTACTGAGATCCGAAAGTAACACACCCGTATTTAAACAAGGTGTACCAGTAACAGGAGCGAAATCCGCTACAGGAATACCAATATTATCTTCAATTTCGATGGCATCAATAGCCAAATCACTTTGGTAACTATCACCGGTAATGCCTTTAAACCTAAAGAGTACTGTATCTCCTACGTAACTGCTGATATCAATGGCAACGTTCTTCCAACTGTTTCCTTGATTACCGCTCTGTGTAAAAAGTGTAGTCCAACTCAAACCATTGAATATGGCGACTTCTAGGTCACCCTGGTTCGCACCGTTCATGTGATACGCGAAACGCAATTCAGGGGATATACTCCCGGCTAAATCGATACATGGTGTATAAAGAAGGGCCTCTTGGAATTCGCAATTTCCTGAAGCTTCGAGGTAGAGGTATTTACCACTGCCGCCTGTACCTGTTGTTGGTCCTGTGCCGCTCGAACCAGTTGATCCGCTATTAGTACGCCAATCGATATCGTCCTCTGTACCATTCGTTAAGTTGATGAAATCTCCACCTAAATTACACACGGTTCCACCACAGTTGGTGTTTATTCCACAATTTGAAAACCCGTCAAAATTCTGGGTAAAGGGCAATCCGTAGAGCGATGAATTGTAATAATTAATATTCTGTAGAACGGTATCATTTAAACTGTTTTGATCGCCGCTGAGTTCTGACCAGACTTTAAGCGTTTGGGCATTCGTTCCGCTCCATGTAATGGGCGTTGCAAATGTGAAAGTGGCATTCGCGTAGGAATTTAGATTTCCAAAAAATGTATCTCGCACAGTCGTTGTACCGAAAGTCATAGCTACGGGCAATGTATCCAACACTTGTGTAGAAGGATTGGTAATACTGATAGTTACCGGTTGCATCGGGTTCTGACACGAGGTTATGAATTTCGGGCTTAATAAAGTGCTAATACCACCGTCTCGTGGGAGCGGACAGGCATTAGTTCCTGAAGGAAGTTGAACGGCATAAGCGCGGCGTCCCTCAACGGAGTTGATCGCTCCGCTTACGCTAAACCATGTCCCGCTTATGGGCTGGTAAGGAATGATCATACTGTTAGAAGTACTGTTGTATACACTGTCCATGTAACTCGTACCCAATATATATGCGGTATAGTCTGTTGCTCCACTAACAGGGTTAAAAGAGATTTTTATACTGTCAGGACATGCCCAGTCTAAACTGAGGTTAGTTGGTGCATTCAGAATAACGAAGGGTCCTGCAACAGTGGTGTCTGTGCCTTGAATATTGCGTAAAAATGCATTTTTTGTAGCGAC
Organism: Schleiferiaceae bacterium; assembly: GCA_029248145.1. Lineage (GTDB taxonomy): Bacteria > Bacteroidota > Bacteroidia > Flavobacteriales > Schleiferiaceae > UBA10364. Next base: position 4,228 of record JAQWJX010000157.1, read on the forward strand.
ATTAGGTACGTTCCAATTGGCTACTCGGTTCCCTCCGGTGGCATTTAAATTTACATTGGACCAAGTCCCCATACTGTCCGTAGAATATTGCCATGTCAATGAA
>JAQWJX010000158.1:0-5346 GCA_029248145.1 Schleiferiaceae bacterium
GTGACCACCGGCTTGTTCTAGTTCCTCAGCGGTACCTCGCTCAATAACAAGTCCATCTTCAAGACATATGATCTGATCACAGTGCTTTACAGAGGAAATTCTATGCGCAATAATTAACGAGGAAACATCTTGCGTAGCCGCCTTAATATTCTTTAAGATAATTTCTTCCGTTTCAGTATCTACAGCGCTCAAGCAATCATCAAATATCATAATTTCCGGTTTCTTAATTAACGCTCTGGCTATACTTACACGCTGTTTTTGACCGCCTGATAGCGTTACACCACGCTCACCTACACGCGTTTCGTAACCTTTGGGAAATTCAACAATATTCTCGTGTACACCTGCAGATTGTGCTGCAGCAATAACCTCGCTTGATTCGGTATTGTCCATTCCGAAGGCAATGTTATTGGCGATGGTATCGCTGAATAAAAATGCTTCTTGGGGCACCCAGCCAAGGCGTGCTTTTAACGCCGGTAAATTCCATTCTTTTAAATCTACACCATCAATAGAAATGGATCCTGAGGTTGGATCATACTGACGTACAATCAATGCCGCGATGGTGCTTTTCCCTGATCCTGTCTTGCCTAAAACGCCTATGCTTTGTCCCGACTTAAGCTCAAAGCTGACTTCTTTTAATGCCTGTACACCGCTGTTGGGATACGTGAAGGAAACCTTGTCAAATACAATATGACCTTGGAATTCCGTTGGATTGAATTGGCCACCTTCAAAGTCGGGCGTTTCATTCAAGAATTCGTCAAGCCGCTCCATTGAAGCTGATGCACTTTGTACGAGAGCAGTTACCCATCCGATGGATGCAATGGGCCAAGTCAGCAAATTCACGTAATAAATGAATTCAGTGATATTCCCGGCGCTAACTTCTCCAGCCATATATAGTTTACCGCCCACGAAAATGGTGATCAAGGTACTCAGTCCAACCATGAAAATCATTAAGGGCTGAAACACTGCGTTTACGCGAAATAATCGTTCATTAACACTTCTATATGCTAAGGCTTGCTCTTTGAATTTCTTGAAGAACCACGGGGTTCTGTGATATGATTTTATCACACGCGTACCGGAGAAAGACTCTTGCGCGAAGGTACTGAGATTAGACAGTTGCGCTTGTACTGCGTGCGATCGTTCTTGAATTAAATTGGCAACGCGATAAATTAAGTAAGCTAAAAAGGGCAGTGGTACGAGCGTTAATAAAGTCAATTTAGGACTCACGCTAATCATGATCGAAATGACTATAATTATAGTAAAGCCGGTGTTGAGGGTATACATGATCGCTGGTCCTACATACATTCGAACCTTACTAACATCTTCGGAAATTCGATTCATTAAATCTCCGGTATTATTCTTTTTAAAAAAGCGTTGCGTAAGTCGCTGGTAGTGGTCAAAAACAACATTTTTTAGATCGTATTCAATGTGACGGGACATGACAATAATAGTTTGCCGCATGAAGTACATAAAAATGCCTTGAAGCATTGCGGAAGCTATTATTAACAAGCCGTAACGAATCAGTTCCCACCGAACCGCTTCGTCTTTAACCGCACCGTCCTTATACTCTTCGATAACGCGTGCGATGGTATCGAAACTGATTCGAATCATGAGCGCCGGAAAAAGCTTAAAAACCACCGATACAATTACAAAGGCCCCGCCAGTAAGCAATAGCCATTTGTGCTTTAGAAAATAGGGGTTTAGTTTTTTTAATGCATTCATAGGTTGAAGAGCGTCTGTACCGCTGTATATTTGCCGAAGATAAAAAGTCCTTTGCATGCGGTTTGCCAAAAATAACACCTCTTTAGTGGATTCGGTTCTCGAAAAGAAGCATCCGTATACAATCTTATACCGCATATGATAACTAGACGTCACATCAGAATTAAGGTGATGCACCACCTATATGCCCAATCTACTGATTTAGATATGGGTGCAGCAGTGCTTTTGCGTAACTTGGATAAATCCCTTGACGAAGTTCACGATCTCTTCGCATGGGATATTAGTGCCTTTTTACGTTTAAATAAGGAAGCCCAAGCACATTATGAGCGTATCGAACAACGCTCTGCACGGGACCAAACCGCATTAGACCGCATCGAGCGTTTTACAAGTATATCCTTTTTTGCAAAATGTGAACAGAGTAGTGCTCTTTCAGCATTAATCGAAGGTTCTCACGTGAATTGGTCCAATTACGCGCATCATTTTCGGAATTTATGGGAAACTATCTATGCTTCTGAGCGGTACGAGGAGTTTCTGACTCAAACGCCTACGCATGCCGGTGATAAGCGGTTCTTACGTGAAATATACCAGCAACATATTGCGGAGAATGAGTTCATTCATGACCTGTACGAAGATCAACATGCCCAATGGAGCGATGATTTAGACGCAGCTCAGATGATGACAGCTAAAGTGCTTTCAAGCTGGAAAGAAGAAGATAAGGCGCTCATTATACCAAAGCTATTTAAAGATGAAAGTGATGCTTTATTTGGGCCACTACTCATTCGCAAATACTTCGAATTTAACGGCGATAGCATCCGTCGAATAGAAGAAAAAAGTAAAAACTGGGAAAGCGATCGAATCGCAAAAATGGATGTATTGCTGATGAAAGTCTGTATTGCAGAATGGCGCGGTTTTGATGAAATACCAGTGAAGGTAAGTCTAAATGAGTGTCTAGATTTAGCGAAAGAATACAGCACGCCGAAAAGTTCTTCGTTCATCAATGGCGTACTTGATAAAATCGTTGCTAATTTGCGCGAGGAAGGCTTGATCAACAAAGTCGGCCGTGGAATGATTGAATAATAAATGAATAAATATGAAAAAAGTTGTACTTCTAGTATCGGTATTGTTTTTTGCCACTTCTTGTAATGACGCTACAAGTAGAATTGAATCTTCTAATGAGGTTTCCTCTGAAGAGTCAATGATGGAGGCTTTACCCACTATCGCTTTTGAATCGGACTTTCATGATTTTGGCGAAATTCAAGAGGGCATAGTTGCGGAGCATACGTTTACCTTTAAAAATGAAGGAGACGGGCCATTAATTATTTCAAATGCCCAAGGTTCTTGCGGCTGTACTGTGCCTGACTGGCCACGTAATCCTATCGCACCAGGGGAAACTGGTGTAATTAAAGTTAGCTTTAATAGTAAAGGTCGTGCCGGAAGACAAGACAAACGCGTCACATTGACCACAAATGCAGTCCCACAGACTAAGGTTTTAAATATTACATCAACCGTATTATCTAGCGAAAACAAATGATGACTCTATTCTTACAATCAGCCGCGGGCAATGAACTATTCGGTTTCTTGCCATTGATTATGATCGTTTCGGTCATGTATCTTTTCTTTTTCCGACCACAAATGAAGAGACAGAAAGAAGAGAAAAAATTTAGAACTGAAGTAAAAAAAGGTAGCCGCGTAGTGACCACGAGCGGAATTCATGGTAAAGTCCTTGAAGTTGCCGAGAACTATATCATACTGGAATCTGAAAACAGCAGGTTAAAATTGGAAAAAAGTGCAATAAGTAAGGAGCTAAGTGCACAGTATTCCACAGCTGAGAAGTAATTTAGAAACCGGCTTAAGCCGGTTTTTTTATGCGTAAACTGCTGCAACATATCCGTATAGAAGCATTACTATTCTTAGTATTTGCCGCTTTGATATGGTTCGTTATGACAGTGTCTGCGACAACGATCGAGCGGCAGTATACCATGAATTTTACTGCTGATGCTTCCGTAGTTAACTCTTACTGGATGCAAGACAGCACATTAACCACACAGGTTACGGTACGTTCGCAAGGGCTTAGTGCGCTTTTCATGCGTCAGTTTAACGGCCTCGAGTTGCCGTTTTCAGCCAAGAACTCTGTTCGTGCAAATAGAACAGGACTCTTCTTGCTACCCGATGATGTTGAAAGAATTCTTGTCGAACGATTCGGTGGAGATTATGATTTTAGTTTTTCTGCAAAATCCGATACCTTTTATTTTTCAACCTCAGCATTGGTTACTAAAAGTCTACCTATAAATTTTGAGGTACAAAGTATTAAGTTGCCGGAAGGTTACAGATGGATTTCACCCCCAACAATTTCACCTACAGAAATTGAAATCACAGGTCCGAAATGGGCTATTCCCACTGGTTCAATAGGATTAGATGTCCCACAAACAGCATGGAAAGGTCGTAAAAGAGAAAATATTAGACTACAGGAGTTCGGAACTCGACTAACGCAATCTGCAAACAAGACAGTGATCACAGCACATTCTGATTTATGGGTAGAGAATAGATTTACTACAGCGCTTGAATGGGACGGTCGTAAACACGATGTGGTGGTATGGCTAAGCGGACCATTCACAATGCTTAAGGTAGGAGAATGGGAACAATATGTGAATGTCGCCCTTCATGCGGTTGAAGAAGGCGTAGGTTTAGATGTGGATTCGAAAAGTCCACTAGTAACAGTATTGTCCTATAGCCCAAAGATTTTGGTACATTCACAATAATGAAAAAAATTGTTTGCATAACGGGCGGAATGGGGTCCGGTAAAAGCACTGTCGGGCGTCTTCTTTTGGAAGCTGATTTTGCCGTTTATAACAGTGATACTCGGGCTAAAGAACTAATGCTTGAAGAACCTATACGTGGTCAAATCGAACATCTTTTTGGATTGTCTGCCTATCTAAATAATGGCGCATTAAACAGGCAATTTCTCTCTGAGCAAATCTTCATGCACTCAGAAAAGAAGAGTGCTTTAGAAGCCATTGTGCATCCTGCCGTGAGGGTAGATTTTGAACTCTGGCTCGAGCAAGCCGTTGGGACTGTAGTATTTAAAGAAAGTGCACTTACCCTCGAAACAGGAGATAACAGTTGTACGACCGTGTTACTCGTTGATTGTCCAGCAAATACTCGTTTTCAGCGCGTAAAACAACGCAATCCGGATTGGACTAATGAAGAGATTCAAGCTCGGTTCGATCATCAACTTTCAGACGTTGAACGTCGCGATAGCGGTGCAATACTCATTGATAATTCAGGTTCTTTAGAAACACTGAAAAAATCCCTTGATCAAGCTTTGGCCAAATGTATTTGAACCAATCCGTTAGGATAGGTTTTAGTCGCGATATTTTTCCAATTGGACATGCTTTCATTCGATCTAAATAAAGGAATCCCAGCTCCCAATGTGGTTGGGATGTAGGTTAGAATCATTTCGTCGATGAGCCCTGCATGATGTAGTTTGGCATTCGTTGCACCTCCGCCAACGATCCAAACGGTTTCAAATCTTGATGTTAGGTTCGCCAAAGCAACTTCTGCAGGGTCACTACTTACTTGAATCACCTCAGAGACCCCATCGGCCAACGTTTCTTTACTGCTGAGTATAAC
>JAQWJX010000166.1:0-2353 GCA_029248145.1 Schleiferiaceae bacterium
CGTGCCATTCAACGTCCACGAATAAGTACTATTCGTTGTATTTAAGACCGTTGCTTCAAGCAAGTAAGCACATTGAGTGAGTACGATGTCTAAATCACCTTGTGCTTTATCACTCTCATACGCTCCAGCATCTGGATTAGAACCTGCTGGATCTGGACGGGTTACACCCGCTAAATCTAATAATGGCGGAGTGTACGTCGTCGAACCAATTGTAACTGGATTCTTAGTCGCTATTCCAATAGCTGGTGAAGTTGCCAAAAGAGTCCCGTCAGTATCCAATTGTGGATCCGACATGATGTTAGAGCCATCAACATCCCAAATTAATTTACTTGGGTATGTCGCTCCATTTGCTGTGTCTTTTGATAAAACTGAATTGCGTGCTACAAAGGAATTGGTTGTCGATGAATTATTTCTTATCATCTCCTGATTCGATGCCGGAGTACCCAGAACGCTATTTATTACTTCAATAGTATTTGTGTTTCCTCCAATTCCAACTAATCCCGTAGAAGATTCTGTAGAGAGGTTATTTACAATACTACTATTCATTAGCGTGACCTTGGATTGGCTATCATGGGCATCAATAATACCCCAGTAACCTCCGTAGTTGTCGACAAAAAGGTTATTTTCAAAATACGCGGTAGCATAATTTTGAACACGTACTACCGATTGACTACTGTAATTACCTTCCCAGGTACAATTAATAAAGTCTACGGCACAGCGATCGTATAAAAATACTGTGAGCTGCGAATGACTATTTGAATTTGAATTATCCTTGAATTGTACATTATCAAAGACAATGTTTGTTCCTTGGTTTCTAGCATTCACAACTTGGGACTCTGAAGTCCAATTGTTAGAGGTGTTATCACGTACAATTAGATCCTTAAAAGTCAAAGATGCTCCATTACTTAAATATATCAAGGCCCCGATGTAGTCATTACCCGCTTCTTGTCCTGTTAGTGTAAACCCTTGAATCGTTGTTGAATTTTGACCCTGAATATTTATTAGCCACTGATCTGCATCTGCATCAATTTTAGTTCCGGCGATTGCTGTTGAATCACCTGTTCTAATAAGGTCAGATGCCAAATAAACTGATTTATATACACCAGATGATATTTCGAAATCTAACGTTCCTTCGATATATGTTCCTGGAAGCACATAGATTTTCTGTCCTTCTGAGGCCTCATCAATACCTTTTTGTATTGTTAAATATGGATTAGCAAAGGATCCGTCATTTGAATTATCTCCAGTTTTAGCAACATATATTGGCTCATATACCTGTATATCTTCAAAAGACTCACAATTCGCTGTAGTCGCTTTTGCCGTATAAATTCCTGGCTGAGTTACAAATAACGTATCGTTATTCGTTACCGTTCCTGCTCTATCAACCCAAGAAACGGTTCCTGCATCAGTCGTGGCAACCAATACAATAGTATCTCCACCTAATAAATCTGCCGTTCCACTATAATTTGTAACCACTAGGTTTGGTGAATTGAACACATCGAAGCTGTACGTTGTCGAAGAAATGTCACAAGTCTGACCATCACTTCTTACAAACATCCCGTGTAGGGTTACGTCTGTATCTGTATAGAACGTGTTGTATTCCGTTTCATTTATCGTATCTCCTTGAGCATCCGTCCAGTAAATCTCTGTAAAGCCCGGTTCATCTGCCGAGACAAAAGACTTTGCCTTCAATTCTATACTGTCACAGAAGGCTTGGTTGAACGTGACCGGGGCGTCTAATGAAGGGAATTCGACAATAAAGTAACGGCTTTCGTTTGCAGATCTATTATAAATGCCTCCTGAATTCGTTTGATAGACGTACGGGTGCGAGCTCCCAGGGCCATTTGGGCCGTTATCCCCGGACCAATATTCGAATGGGTCGCCATTGGTGTATTTGAAAGAATTAGTCTGAGCATCAAAATAACCTCCAACCCAAACTCCACAGCAATACACTTCACTCCATTGGTCTAGAACCCAATTACGCAAGTTCTGATTGTTTAAGCTTATCAGATCACCCCCTAAGTTTTTCGCTCGCGCATTCGCACTCGGCCACGTAAGATTCTCTTCAATCAGATAATATGAATGCCCCACAAAAGATCCAAGATACTTGGACGTAACTCCTGGAATTGAGCTACTTGTATAAAGAGGACCTGCTGCTTCATTAACAACAAGCTGCGGAGCAGTTTGGAAGTAAATGTCAATAGTGTCTTTCCCAACACAAGTGTTGTTATCGGTAACCTCGATAATGTAATCTCCTGTTTGAGCCACACCTACAGTCTGTGCCGTAGACGCATTACTCCATGAGAACGTATTTGTTCCGCCACCGCCTGTGACATTTGCTGTCAAGTTAATC
>JAQWJX010000168.1:0-10813 GCA_029248145.1 Schleiferiaceae bacterium
GCGCCAGCTAAAAGTGAGCGATCTTATTTTCAGTGCAACAACGATATAAAGTACCACAACTGTAAAGAGGACAAGAAGCACGCCCATTCGACCTAAATAAAGAGCAAGTTTCAAGTAAAGATAAAAGCCAGAGAGTCCGGATAGGATGGAAGGGTATTCGCTTGCTAGCCATCCCAAAAATATAGAAATCAGAAGCGTATTGACTAAGAAGTGGTTAAAGAGCACCCATGGTTTAATACGTTTTAAAGCGAATGCATGTTTAAGCCCATACAGCATCAGCCAAAGCGGCAGAAGTAAGCCGGCCAAACCGAAACCTTTAAGAACCAGCAGCGTTCCCACGGCGTTTCCAAGTCTTCCAAAAATGTTTCCTACATAGCCTGGATCCGTAAAAGTTCCACTTGATGTTGTGGACAAACTGAAGTCTTGGGCCCAATTTTGGTAATAACTAAGAATCGCAATACCGGCAAAAAAACCAATCATCACCACTAAGAGCGAACCGAAAATTTTCGTTGTAGGGTCATCTGTAATTTCCTTAGTATCAGCAGTTAACTGCTTGATTTGAACAGAGAACTTTGACGGTTCTTTCCGTGCCTTTTTAGTGGATTTTTTTGCCATGGGAGTCGGTGTGTTGTATTTTCAAAAATAAGCTTGTAGTGGTTAGTAAACTCGGGCCTTTCAATAGCGTTATCAACACATTAAAGCCTTATTTTCGCCTTTCAAACAGTTTTTCATGCAAATTCTACCAGAAATACAAAACGAATACGGGCGCTTAGACGCGGTAGTTGTTGGTTTGGCATCAAGAATGGGCGGTGTTCCGGAATTGGAGGAATGCTATGATGCACGCAGTTATGAGTCTGTTAAGTCGGGCATGTTCCCAAAAGAAGAGGAATGTAGTTCGCAACTTGATAGTTTGATTGCTGTTTTGAAAAAAAATGGAGTAAAAGTTTTATATCCCTCAATGCTTCCTTCTTTGAATCAAGTATTTACAAGAGACATTGCCTTTGTAATTGAGAATCAATACATCATACCAAACGTTATCGCTGACCGTGCAAAAGAGCGCGACGCGATGGCCGAAATTGAAGGACTCATTCCGTCCTGGAACATTATCATGATGCCCGGCGGTTGCTTTGCAGAGGGAGGAGACGTTATTATTGATAATGACCATGTATTTGTGGGAGTAAGCAATGATGAAACCTTCGACCGCTACAAAACAGCTCGGACGAATTTTAGGGGAATGGATTATTTGGCGGATGAATTTCCTACCAAAGAATTTAAAGGGTTTGAGCTGCATAAGAACGATAATAATCCTCGAATGGGGTCCTTGCATTTAGATTGCGCCTTTCAGCCCATTGGTGGTGGAGCGCTTATCGCACCGCATTTATTTAAAAACGAATCGGATGTGCAGTGGTTAGCTGAGCGGTATGGGGAAACGAACGTATACCGTTGTTCACCCGAAGAGGCTTACTCACTTGCGACGAATATATTTAGTTTTAGTCCAAAGGATGTTATTGTTTCGGCAAAATGCGAGGCCATGCAACTTTGGCTAAAGGAACGAGGATTAAATGTACACAGCATCGTGTACGATGAAATAGAAAAAATGGGCGGTTTACTGCGTTGTACAACCATGCCTTTAAAGCGTGTATAAATGACTAAAAATGCGACAAACACACTGTTGATGGTACGACCCGTTGCATTCGCTTTGAATGAACAAACGGCCGTAGACAACTTCTACCAAAAGAAGGGAACAAGCGAACAAAATGCGCAAAAATTGGCTCGTGAGGAGTTTGACGGATTCGTCAAAAATCTAAGGGCACAGGGTGTTTTGGTCGAAGTTTTAGAAGACACCCTAATTCCGCATACACCCGACAGTATTTTTCCAAACAATTGGATCAGTATGCACGAGGACGGGCGTATCGCCTTGTACCCTATGAAGGCAGAAAATAGACGAATGGAGCGGCGATCTGATATTTTTGATGAACTAGAACGTCGGGGCTATGAAATCGGTGCAACTGTAGATTATACATCATCGGAGAACGAGGAGGCCTTCTTAGAGGGTACCGGTTCTATGGTACTGGATCACGATGCGAAAATTGCCTATCTAGCTAAGTCGCAGCGCGCAGATGAAGGATTATTCCGGACTTTTTGCGTAGACTTTGACTATACTCCTGTTGTTTTTACTGCATATCAAGATACCCCAGAAGGGATAGGAAAGATTTATCATACTAATGTTATGATGTGCGTCACGGACAAATACGTATTGGTTTGTTTGGATACCATTCATGATTCAACCGAACGCGCTGGAGTAGAGGCTGCGATACGAAATAGTGGTAAACAGATTTTAGAAATAAGCGTGGCACAAAAAGGTAATTTTGCAGGTAACATGCTGCTGGTTAAGGGAACTGCGAACCAATTGATTTTAGTAATGAGCTCAAGTGCCTATAGCGCATTGACTGCAGAACAAATCGACTTTATACAACAATATCACACCATCCTTCACAGTGACTTGCATACTATTGAGACCCTAGGTGGAGGCAGTGCACGTTGCATGTTGGCTGAAATATATTTGACAAAAACGGCATAAATGAGTTTAGAACAAGACATTAGTAAAGCGCTCAATGAGCTCTATGGTGTTCACGTACAGCCGGAGCTTCAAGAAACGCGAAAAGAATTTGATGGAGATGTTACTCTCGTGGTTTTCCCGTTTGTTCGTGCGGCTAAAAAGAAGCCGGAAGAAGTAGCAGAAGAAGTGGGTGCTAAGCTGTTTGAAATGTCCGCAGTGGCTGGCTACAACGTAGTGAAAGGGTTCTTAAACCTAAATTTAGATCGCGGGGTGTATGTAGACCAATTCAAAATCTTCGCTTCAGATCCTCACTTTGGTCTCCCATCTCCTGGGTCAAAAGGTGCATACATTGTAGAATACAGTTCGCCCAATACGAACAAACCCCTGCATCTAGGTCACATTCGTAACAACCTTCTTGGCTATTCTGTGGCTGAGATTTTAAAGGCTAATGGTACTGACGTATCTAAGGTGCAGATTATCAATGACCGAGGTATTCATATATGCAAGTCCATGCTGGCTTGGCAAGAGTATGGAAATGGCGAAACACCAGATTCCTCAGGAGAGAAAGGTGACCATTTAGTGGGTAAGTACTACGTTAAATTTGACCAAGTCTACAAAGAAGAGATCAAAGCATTAATTGCAGAAGGCAGAACGGAGGAGGAAGCTAAAAAACACGCTCCATCACTTTTGAGAGCGCAGGAGATGCTTTTGAAATGGGAGCAAGGGGACACTGATGTTGTAACGCTTTGGAAAACTATGAACGATTGGGTGTACAGTGGTTTTAATACTACTTACACTAAGTTGGGAGTAGACTTCGATAAGAATTATTATGAAAGTCAAACGTATGTTCTTGGTAAAGATGATGTGACCAAAGGGCTCGATTCGGGTGTGTTTTATAAAAAAGAAGACGGTTCTGTTTGGATTGATCTAGAAAGTGATGGCTTAGATCACAAATTAGTCCTGCGAAGCGATGGTACTAGCGTTTACATGACTCAAGATATTGGTACGGCCATTCAACGCTTCAAGGATTTTCAAGCAAAGGGAATGACCTATGTTGTTGGAAACGAGCAGGATTACCACTTTAAAGTTCTTTTTTTGATACTTTCCAAATTAGGATATTCATGGGCGGAACAACTACATCATTTAAGTTACGGAATGGTTGACCTTCCTTCTGGAAAAATGAAAAGTAGGGAAGGTACGGTAGTAGATGCCGACGATTTGATAGATGGAATGGTCGCGGATGCCGAAACTATTTCAAAAGAACTCGGCAAATTAGACGGCCTTGAAGAAGCGGAACAACAAGAACTATTTACTACACTCGGCTTAGGTGCATTAAAATACTTTATCCTAAAAGTCGATCCCAAAAAGCGCATGCTTTTCAACCCAGCTGAAAGCATTGATTTTAACGGCCATACCGGCCCCTTTATTCAATATGCTCATGCACGTATTCAAAGCCTGCAGCGAAAGGCGCCGCAAGGAGAAGTATTAGATTGGTCAGCATTGACGCCGAATGAGGAGGAAACGATAGTTATAAAAGCGCTGCTCCAATTTCCAGAAGTAGTTGACCAAGCGGCTAGAAACTTTTCTCCGGCAGTGTTAGCTAATTATACCTATGAATTGGTCAAGAAATACAATGGATTTTATCAAAACAACAGCATCTTAAAGGCGGAAACCGAACAAAGCATTGTCTTCCGTTTGTTGTTGAGTAAGAAAGTAGGCGAAGTAATCAAGGCTTCGATGAATTGCTTGGGTATCCAAGTGCCAAATAGAATGTAAGATGAGTAATGAAGTAAGAGCCTTAGCGCCAAATAACGTTTGGAATCACTTTGCAGATTTAAATGCAGTTCCGCGTCCGTCTAAAAAGGAAGAGCGTGTGATCCAATTCATGGTCGATTTCGGCCATAAACTGAATCTACCCACTGAGGTAGACCATATTGGTAACGTATTCATACGTAAACCGGCGTCGATTGGAATGGAAGACAAGACTCCCGTGGTTCTGCAGGCCCATCTTGACATGGTTCATCAAAAGAATAATGACACCACATTTGACTTTGACACGGAAGGAATTAAGATGTTGGTCGAAGGTGATTGGGTAAAGGCACAAGGCACGACCCTTGGATCGGATAATGGCATGGGTGTTGCCTTCATTATGGCTGTATTGTCTTCTAATACCATCGCGCACCCCTCAATTGACGCTCTATTTACTATTGACGAAGAAACGGGAATGACTGGTGCTTTGGAACTCAAGGGAGGAATGCTTAACGGTAAGATTCTTTTGAATATTGATACTGAGGACGATGATGAATTGACCATTGGTTGTGCAGGTGGTATAGACGCTACGGCAACACGATCTTTTGATATGAAGCCTGTACAAAATGATGCCCTAGCCTACGAGATTACCATTAAGGGATTGAATGGTGGTCACAGTGGTATGGATATTCATAAAGGTTTAGGTAATGCCAATAAGCTTATGAACCGTTTGCTCGATCGTTTGGGCGATGGGGTTCAATTGGTTGCCCTAGATGGAGGAAGTCTTCGGAATGCTATTCCAAGAGAGAGTGTTGCCCACGTTATTTGGAACGGTAGTGAAAAATCTTTCGAAGAAGTAATTACCGGAGTTGGTGAAGAATTTATAGACGAACACGCAACAACGGATGCAGATATTGAGATCAGTTGCGAGACCATAGATAGACCCAAGGCAGCACTTTCTGCAGCAGCTAGCCAATCGATCATAAGTGCAATTTACGCCTGTCCAAATGGAATTTATCGAATGTCACCGGATATTGCGGGCTTAGTTCAAACATCAAATAACCTCGCTCGAGTTGCTTTAAAGGACGGCGATTTTACCGTGATGTGTCTTACGCGTAGTGCGGTAGAGACAGAAAAGATGGATCTGGCACGTGGTATTCAGCGAATTTTTGAAACCATAGGATGTGCTGTTGACTTAAGCGGCGATTACCCTGGTTGGGCACCTAATCCAAAAAGCAATATTCTTACCACTATGAGCGGGTTATACCGCGACCTTTTTAAAGCAGAGCCGAAAATTCAGGCGTGTCATGCTGGATTAGAATGTGGAATCTTAGGAACTAATTATCCTGAAATGGAATTGATTTCTTTTGGACCAAATATCCGGGGAGCACATTCGCCCGATGAAAAATGTCAAATCAGTTCTGTACAGAAGAGTTGGAAATTCTTTTTAGCGACTTTAGAAAATATACCAAACGTTTAAGCATATGTTTGAAAGTTTAAGTGACCGTTTAGAAGGTGCCTTTGATATTCTCAAAGGGAATAATAAGATAACTGAATTAAACATCGCGGATAGCGTTAAGCAAATCCGTCGTGCTCTTGTGGAGGCCGATGTTAGTTTTAAAATTGCGAAGGACTTTACTAATACGGTTAAAGCAAAAGCCATAGGTCAAGGTGTTATTACTGCTGTTAAGCCGGGGCAGGCCATGGTGAAGATCGTTCGTGATGAGATGGCCGAATTAATGGGTGGACAGGCTGAATCTTTAGACCTCACTTCAACGCCATCAATCATACTTATGGCGGGTCTACAAGGTTCTGGTAAAACCACTCACAGTGCGAAATTGGCCAATTATCTGCTCCGTAAGAAATCACGTAAACCCTTATTGGTAGCTTGTGATGTGTACAGACCTGCTGCAATCAATCAATTGCAGGTATTAGGAGAGCAACTAGGTATAGAGGTCTATGCTGAAGTTGGAAATCAGGACCCCGTTAATATTGCGGAGAACGCGGTAAAACATGCTAAAAGCAAAGGGTACAATACAGTTATCGTCGATACTGCGGGTCGTTTGGCTGTGGATGCTGCCATGATGGATGAAATAGGTCGTATACACAAAGCTGTAGCTCCTCAAGAAACCCTGTTTGTAGTAGATGCAATGACGGGTCAAGATGCTGTAAATACGGCTAAAGCATTTAATGATGTTCTAGATTTTGAAGGTGTCATTCTTACGAAACTCGATGGTGATACAAGAGGTGGTGCGGCATTAACGATTAAATCTGTAGTGAATAAGCCCATAAAGTTTATTGGTACAGGCGAGAAAATGGAAGCATTGGATGTTTTCCATCCAGACCGCATGGCAGACCGTATCCTAGGTATGGGCGATGTGGTAAGTCTTGTTGAAAAAGCACAGGAACAATTTGATGAAGAGAGTGCTCGGAAAATGAGTAAAAAAATCTCTCAGGATGCCTTCGGTTTCGATGATTTTATGGAACAAATCCAGCAGATCAAGAAGATGGGGAATATGAAGGATTTAATGGGGATGATTCCTGGTATGGGCAAGGCATTAAAAAATGTGGATATTGACGATGATGCCTTCAAGCATATTGAAGCAATGATCAATTCTATGACTCCTGTTGAGCGTCAGCAGCCGGATACCATTAACGGATCACGAAGAAAACGCATTGCTTCGGGCTCTGGTCGCACTGTTCAGGATGTAAATAACCTATTAAAGCAGTTTACTGACATGCGAAAAGTCATGAAGATGATGCAAAGTGGCGGTGGAAAACGTGGAATGATGAATATGATGCGCGGAATGCGCTAAAGAATAAGCTATGGTAGTTTTAGATGGAAAAGTAACCTCAGCCAAAATCAGACAAGAATTGGCCATTAGGGTCAAAGATTTAAAAGCACAGGGCAAAAAGATTCCACATCTTGCAGCAATACTAGTAGGTGAGGATGGGGCTTCTAGAACCTATGTAAATGCTAAAGTTCGTGATTGCGAAGAGGTTGGGTTTGGTTCAACGTTGATCAAACTTCCTACAGAAACTACGGAGGCCGAACTCCTGAAAGCCATAGGTAAGCTAAATAATGACGACGATATTGACGGCTACATTGTACAACTGCCATTGCCTCAGCATATCGATGAAACGAAGGTTTTATTAGCTGTAGATCCTAAAAAGGATGTGGATGGTTTTCATCCACAAAATGTCGGAAAGATGACGCTCAATCTCCCTACATACATTCCCGCCACACCGCAAGGAATTGTGGAATTATTACGTCGCTATGAAGTTCCTACGGAAGGAAAAAATTGTGTTGTAATTGGACGCTCACACATCGTAGGTTCGCCGATGTCAATTTTGCTAAGTCAGCACAATTACCCGGGAAATTGTACGGTAACACTATGCCACAGTCGTACTCAAGACCTTGAAGATATTTGCAGAAATGCAGATATTATTGTCGCAGCGCTTGGGCGGCCTGGATTTGTGACGCCTGATATGGTTAAGGAGGGTGCATGTGTTATTGACGTGGGGATCACGAGAATAGACGATAGTACCAAGAAAAGCGGCTTTAGATTGCTCGGTGATGTTGATTACGAGGCAGTTGCACCTAAATGTAGCTTCATAACACCTGTCCCAGGCGGAGTAGGGCCTATGACCCGCGCTGCTCTGATGATGAATACAATGAAGGTAACAGAGTTAGGAGAAGAATAAGTGAAAGATATTCAAACGTCAGCGAGTTACAAGCAATCGGAAATAAGAGAAGGACTAGTGGTTCCTCTTATGGAAGAATTCTATACCATACAAGGGGAAGGTTTCCATACTGGTAAGGCGGCTTATTTTATACGTATAGGAGGCTGCGATGTAGGTTGCCATTGGTGTGATGTAAAAGAAAGTTGGAATCCGGATAGTCATCCTCCAACTCCCATTGAGGCCATTGTAACCAATGCGAAGAAGTACAGTTCCACCGTGGTTGTAACGGGAGGTGAACCCCTGACGTGGAACATGGAGCCGTTAGTTTCTTCATTGAAAGCGAAGGGTATGCAAGTATATGTTGAAACCTCAGGAGCGTATAAGTTAACCGGTGATTGGGATTGGATTTGTCTAAGCCCAAAGAAAACAGCTCAACCTATGGAAGCCTTCTACAAGGCTGCGCATGAGTTAAAGGTGATCGTTTACAATCAAAACGACTTTAAGTGGGCAGAAGAGCATGCTGCGAAGATGCATGAAGACTGCCAATTGTTTTTGCAACCTGAATGGAGTAAACGTGAAGAAATGATGCCTCTTATCGTTGATTACGTGATGACCAACCCGAAGTGGAAGGTTAGCTTACAGACGCATAAATACATGCATATTCCTTAAGCTATGGGTAAGGTACTTTCAGTTATCGAAGCGGTTGATGTTTTACGACAAGGGCAAATCGTAGGCTTACCAACAGAGACCGTTTATGGATTAGGTGCTGATGCTACCAATGAGGCAGCAGTAGCAAAGCTTTATAAGGCTAAAAACAGGCCTAGTTTTGATCCGCTTATAGTACACGTTCCTACTTTAGCTGCGGTTAAAGAGATTGCAGAACTGTCAAATGCAGCCGAACAACTTTTTCTTGCTTTCAGTCCGGGACCATTAACGGTTGTTTTACCTAAAAAGAAAACGATTCCAGATCTTGTAACGAGCGGACATCCTACTGTGGCGGTCAGAATTCCGGCGCATCCTTTGATGTTAGACGTACTTCAATCTAGCGGTCTTTGCATTGCTGCGCCTAGCGCAAATCCTTTCGGTTTTGCATCTCCGACTACAGCACAACATGTATTGGACCAGTTAGGTACTAAGATTTCTGGCGTAGTCGATGGTGGTCCTTGTAGTATAGGTATTGAAAGTACCATTGTCGATATGAGTTCTAATACACCTAAGGTTTTGCGCTTAGGAGGAATGGCCTTAGAACAACTAGAACGAGTTCTAGGACCGATTACTGCTGAGTTAAGTTCTTCCAATCCAAGCGCCCCAGGAATGCTAAGCTCGCATTACAACCCCGGTACTTCCGTTCAGTTGTTCGATGATAGAGAAGCACTTTTGGCTGCTTTAAAGTCTAACGATAATCCAAATGGAATAGGAATACTCTATTGGGGCGAAACAATAACTCATAGTAGTAGTTTCAATTTGAGTGAGCAAAAATCAGATTCGGAAGCTGCTTGTAACCTATTCAAAGGATTGCGATTATTGGGTAAGGCTCCGTTGACAACTATCTATGTTCACTTATTACCTGAATACGGTTTAGGTAGAGCCGTGAATGACCGTCTTCAACGTGCTGCGAATAAATAAGTTACAATAAGAGGTACAGGCACCTCATTTAATCGAAAATCTTTCTATTTTAAGGGTATGAACAAAACCCTTCTTTTTCTTGCACTTTTGTGCGGTAGTTCAGTGTACGCACAACTTAGCGGAACAGTTGTTGATCCTCGTGGAGAGCCTATTGTAGGTGCAAGCGTCCTATTATTGAACGAATCAAAGCCGACAAATATTGGTACAGTGACTGATTTTGACGGTAATTGGTCCTTAAATATCTATGGAAAGAATGCGGTGAGCGCCGCCGTTCGTGTGCAAAGCATGGGTTTTCAGTTATTAGATTTCAAAACAACAGGAACGACCGGTAATAGAATCGTTTTACAACCGGATCAAAACCTACTCAAAGAAGTCAGTGTCGTACAGCAACGCTTAAGTGCCCAACAAGAAAAGAGTGCCCTCACTGTAGAAAGTATGGATGCATTGGCCATTAAAGAGAGCCCTAGTGTCAGTTTTTACGATCATTTAGGTACGCTAAAAGGCGTCGATTTAACGAGCGCGAGCATAGGATTTAAAATTATCAATACGAGAGGTTTCAACAGTACTTCTCCCGTAAGGTCGCTGCAACTCATAGATGGAGTGGACAATCAAAGCCCAGGATTGAATTTTAGTTTAGGTAATTTCCTAGGTGCACCAGATCTAGACATCGTAACTGTTGATGTTATTGCAGGTGCAAGTACCGCGTTTTATGGTCCCAGTGCTTTTAATGGGGTAATTGCCATGCAAACGAAAGACCCTTTTCAGTTCACTGGTTTGAGCGCAAGCTTGAAGGCCGGCGAGCGTAATCTAACTGAATTTTCGTTACGATGGGCGGCAAAAGTAAATGAGAAGTTTGCTTATAAAATCAATGTTTTTGCACTGAAAGCGGATGATTGGGAAGCCAGCAATATGGACCCTACGGATGTAAGCCGAGACGATGCTACGAATCCTGGTGGTTATGATGCGGTGAATCGCTACGGAGATGAAGATTGGTGGGACGATGGAGGCGACTCAAAGACATTCCCTGGACTAGGAAGATTTTATCGTCCTGGAATTGAAGAGAAGCATTTAGTGGATTATGATACTGAAAACATCAAGTTAACCACCGCGCTACACTACAAAATCAAGGAAGATTTAACAGCGATTTATGCGGTCAATTTCGGTTCGGGTACCACCGTATATCAAGGAGATAAT
>JAQWJX010000185.1:0-2494 GCA_029248145.1 Schleiferiaceae bacterium
GGTATGGATTTAGCCGTTTATGACATGACTACTCAAGATCAGATCATTTACCTACCTGTAGCCACTTCTACTGGTCGTACCAGCAGACTGGCGAACGGTGGTGCCATCCGTAACAGGGGTATTGAACTTCAGTTGTTTGGTGATATCGTTAAAAACGATAAGCTTACCTGGAATTCACGAATCAACCTTGGTGCGAATCGCGCCGTAGTTACTGAACTACCTGGCGGTGTTAGCGGAGGTTATCCTATCGTAGCGAGCATGTTCCCTAATGATGGTGGAACTGTAGGTTTAGAATATGTTGCAGTAGAAGGAGAACTTCTAGGTCAGCTTAAAGGACTAACCTTTATGCGTGATGCAGATGATAACATCATCCACCAAGACGGTTTACCAATGGTAAGTGAAGAAAAAAGTACGATTGGTTCTTACCAGCCAAAAGCACGTATCGGTTGGATGAATAGTTTCTCAGTGGGGAACTGGCAGGCAAATATTCTATTTGATGGACAGATCGGCGGATTGATATACTCGCGTTCACACACTCTGCACAACACAGCAGGTAATCTTGTAAACGATAACGATCCGCACCTGGATATGAATGCCATTGACGGTCGAGTAGTCTACGGTGTAGATTACGATAGTAATGGTGAACCAGTATACAACCTTGATCAAGAAGGTGGCGTAGTTGGTTCTGGTGTCATGTACGATGCTAGTGGAAATTTAGTACCGAACACAGTATCTGTGCCAATACGTGATTACTATTACAAATACTACGGTAATGTTTGGAGTAGAGATAACATTGAGCCATCCACGTTCGATGCCTCTTACCTAAAGCTTCGTCAACTAAGTATCGCTTATACCGTGCCTGCCGATAAGCTTGCTAACACTGGGCTAAAAGGCCTTACTGTAAGTTTTGTTGGACGTAATCTTCTTTTATTCACTAAGGTTCCAACCATTGATCCAGAGACGTATTCCATAAGAAATGGACTGTTCGTGAATGGGTACGAGAGCACCTCTATGCCTTCACTAAGAAGCTTCGGATTCTCTATCAATGCAAATCTTTAAGACTCTAACAATGAAAAAATCATTTTTTGTAGGCGCGCTCATCGCAATGGCGGGTCTTAGTTTTCAAAGTTGCGAGAAATTATCATCCATTAATGAGAACCCTAATGAGCCCTCTAATGTAGATGCTGGTGTATTGTTTACAGAAGGTGTACGTTCAAGCGTAAGTACTTCTGTTACCCAGAGCTATCTGTTAGGAAATGTTGCGTCTCAGCTTGCGTCTAAAACACTGCGTGCAGTTATTGGCGAGTATAGCTGGAATGCCTTCCCAAATACGTGGAATCAAAACTATGCGAGTCTCGGTAATATTATTGAGGCAGAGCGTGTAGCAGCAGACGCCGGTAATGCAGAAATGGAAGGTGCAGCTAAAGTGATGAAGAGCTGGGTATTTTCTACGCTAACGCTAGCCTATGGAGACATCCCGTATTCAGAAGCTATATCTGGCTCAACCGACGCCAATTGGTTTCCAGCCTACGATACGCAAGAACAAATCATTACTGGTACAGACGGACTGTTAGACGAGCTGGCTGAGGCCGTTCAATTACTCGATAACGGTGGATCTATTCAAGGCGATATTCTTTTTAACGGCGATGCTGCGAAATGGAAAAAGCTAGCCAACGCGATGCGCCTCCGTCTACTTATGTACATCTCAGAGAAGCAAAATGTAAGCGCAGATTTTGCCGCAATTGTTGCGAACGAATCACTCATGGAGAGCAACGCTGACAATGGTATACTTACCTATACCGGTAACTTCCCTAACGAATTTCCATTGGTTCCTTTGAAGCAAGGTGATTTCGATGCAGTTGCGATTAGTACTAATGCCCATGCTGCTTTAGACAGCTTGAATGATCCTAGAATGTTCATTTACGCGCGTCCTAGCAATGCGTCTACAGTCTTTGCAGACCCTTCTATCGCTGCTACTTATGACGGTGCAGATAATGGAAGTACGGCAATAAGTGCTTCATGCGACAAGAATGGATCACGCCTAGGTTATACGTTCTACAATTATCCTGGTCATGATCAAGCAGGTACTATGGCAGAAGGTATTATCATGACTTATGCAGAGCAACAATTCTTACTCGCGGAAGCAGCACACAACGGTTGGATCACAGATGATGCAGCGACGCATCACGCCAGTGGTGTGCAAGCGTCATTGGAATACTATGGTGCAGACTTTGCTATGACTGGCTGGACCGATTTTGCAGACTACATGGCAAATTCGGGAGCTGCTTATGATAACAGTATCAACAGTATTCGTAAGCAGAAATGGTTGGCTATGTTCTTTACAGGACTGGACAACTATTTCGAGGTAAGACGCTGGTATACGCAGGAAAGTGGAAATTGGGCTAATCTCCCATTCATCTCAGCGCCGTGTTCAAACACAAATGGTGACGTGTTACCAATGCGCTTTCTCTACCCCGGTAATGAGGCGAGTTTA
>JAQWJX010000012.1:0-3833 GCA_029248145.1 Schleiferiaceae bacterium
CTTAGTACGGCATCGAATTGGTCAGCTGTATTCATTTGTTAGCTTTGCTATATCTAACGAAGATACAAAGAACAATGCCTGAGTTTCTGCTTCAATGTCAAGGGACAATTCACACCTTATCCACACCGTGGATCATGGGAGTATTGAATAGTACCCCAGATTCCTTTTACGCGGGAAGCCGCTTAAATGCTCCTGAAGCGGCGGCAGAGCGGGCAAGAGCGATGCTCAACAGTGGTGCACGCATCATTGATATTGGGGGGTACTCCTCGCGCCCTGGCGCAGATCCCGTGACTCCCGAGCAGGAATGGAACAGACTAAAAGAAGTCATTCCCGCCGTTTCTCAAGTGCTTCAAGACTTTCCGGGTTGTTTCATTTCTGTAGATACTTTCCGTGCTGAAATTGCCGATAAAGCGCTAAATGCGGGTGCGCATTGGATCAACGACATTAGTGGCGGCAACCTCGATCCAGAAATATATCATGTCGCTGCTGCGCATCGTTGCCCATACATCATCATGCACATGCAAGGTAACCCCAGCACAATGCAACTCAATCCTACCTATACCCACGTCACTCAAGACATCATTGGCTTTTTCAGTAAAAAACTTCCCTTGCTTCACGAAATGGGTATTCACGATACGATCGTCGATGTAGGATTTGGTTTTGGAAAAACGCTCGAACAGAATTATCAGTTGCTCAGAGAACTCAATGCATTTCAACTTTTAGGCCGTCCAATTCTTACTGGGGTGAGTCGAAAAAGTATGATTTACAAAGCGCTCGAGATCAGCGCAGATGAGAGCCTTAACGGCACCACAGCCCTGCATATGGCTGCTTTATTAGGGGGTACCCAAATTCTCAGGGTACACGATGTAACAGAAGCAGCGGAAACCATTAACTTGTTCAACCGCCTCATGCCCGATGGCGTGCAGCATTTATTACAACCATGGGAACGTTAAACTTCGGCATCCTCGATGCATTAGACATTATTATTGCAGCTTTCTTGCTGTATCAAGTCTACCGACTTTTAAAAGGTACTGCGGCCATTCGGATTCTTATAGGAATGGTTGCCATCTATCTTTTATACAACCTCGTACAACTTCTAAAAATGAATTTGTTGATTGAGATTTTAGGTTCATTTATGGGTGCCGGCTTGATTATTCTAATCATCGTATTCCAACAAGAAATTCGGAAGTTCTTGCTCGTTGTGGGTTCAGCGACTTTTAGTCGCCGTCGAGGATTAAAGAGTATGTTCACACTCGGAAATTCGGAAGCCAACTCGCTATCAACTGAGGCCGTCGTTAGTGCCATGAAGAATTTATCCAGCACGAAAACCGGTGTGCTCCTCATCCTAGAACGCAAAGACCCGTTAGGTGCCTTTGCAGGAACCGGTCACAACCTTGGCGCAGCGGTGAGTCGAATCGTTTTAGAAACCATTTTCTTCAAAAATGCTCCGCTCCACGACGGTGCAACCATTATCACCGGAAATACTGTTTCTGCAGCCGGTGCGATACTACCCTTAAGTGAAAGTAGTGACCTACCTTCTCAGTTTGGCTTGCGTCACCGCGCTGCCGCTGGCATTTCAGAACGTACGGATGCAGTTGCCATTACAGTTAGCGAAGAGACTGGAAACATGCACATCTTTTACAACGGAACATTTGAAAAGCTCACTGCAAATACACTTGAGAAAAAAATTCAAGAAGTCCTTGCTGGCTAATTCCATCCGCTAACTTCAGCACCCAATCTACCCAATATTCGAAGCTGCTGTTCCAAAGTTCTAAAACCTGACAAGGCAGAACTGGAGCAAACAATACTGCGAATAAAGCGGACCAGATATACGCCACAAAAAGTGGGACGATCAAAAGATTACCTATCAAAAAATACGGACTTGCACCTGCGAAATGATACATAACTAAAGGCAAGGTAGCCGTCCAAGCAGAAAGCGAAACTTGAACAGGCACTAAAAAACTCAGCTTCGTACCCTTAAGTGATTCTCGTTGCCAGGATTGTAGAAATTCGCTTGCTGGGAGACCGTTTAGGCCCATTAAAATGCCGCATACTGCGCTAAAACTCAATTGAAAACCAACACGTTGAACAACTCCTGGGTCGTGCCACCACATTATCCACGCCACGAGTAAAGGCCAATGCAAAGGCCTTATCCGCCAATCCATTTGTAGGGCAAAAGCGGCAAAACAAAAGGTCCCAACAGCACGAATCACAGAAGGTCCAGCTCCAACCACTACTGCATAAACGCATAGAAAAATCCCCATAAAAAGCACATAGAGTAATCGCCAGTTACGAAGCTTAAAAAGCCATTTCATTGGCCTTCCTAAGACCACCCAAAAACCCACATGAAAACCGCTTACAGCCAGCATATGAGAAATTCCAAGGCTGCGAAACCCCTCTTGAAAAACAGGGGTTAGTTCACTGCGGTCGCCCAGTAAAACGCCGTAGAGGAAACCGTGAAGCGCACCAGTTGCGACCTGATCTATGCGGTTTTGCAAAAACATGCGAAGGAAGGCTGCACTAGGCTCTATGAACGTACGAATTTCCGGACTGGGATACCAATAGCGCCATTCGAGAAAAACCTGTGCACCGACCAGTACGGTTAGGGTCCATACTACTGCGCCGATATAGGACCATAAGGAACGCCACGGCCTAAGACCAAAAGCCACAACAAAGACCAGCACTAGATCTAAGCGATACATTGAGGTCAAACTTGAAGCGATGCATAAAACTGCTGTAGAACGAAATACCATCCCAATAAATTGGGAAGAGGGAGCACAACTTTCCTAAAATTGTGGAGAATTAAAGATTTTTAACCGCTTCAAATTCTAGGTCTTTGAAATAGAAATCTAGGATCTCTTTCCAATCAAAACCAGCGCGTCCCATGAGCATAGCGCCTTGTTGTGCCATTCCGACCCCGTGACCAAAACCAAAGCCATGGACCATTACGCCTTCGGTAGTTGCTTCCGGAAGCACATAGGCACTACGCCATTTAAAATCTCTACGTACCGTCTCCATTTTAAAGGTTTGATCACCTAAGGTCCATTGCGTACTTCGCGTATCAGGTAGCTGGCTAAAAAATGCGGTCCAATCGGATACGGACCAATCAATAGCGCGTGACCAATACTTCTGCCAATCATCCCATGAATAGGTTTTCTGCCATGCTGCTTTCGATCCTTTTTTTGAGAAGGGATCGAGAACGACACGGCAATAAGGCAACGCTTTTGACCATACTTGTTCAGGCAAAGCCGTGTAACCACCAGAGTTGCTGTGGTAAAAACCGATGATGGGCGCACCGTTGTATAGAGCAACCGTATCACCTAAAGAAGCACAGGCCTTTGCTATGGTCGTTGCATTTTTACTGTGCGGTAAACCCTTAAACGCTTGAGAACTTTGATCGTCTTTGATGTGAAAGCCCTCTGAAACATGCTTTTTTATATTCGTGATGAGCCAAGTTCGAGCAAGAACGGCTTGTGCCTTGTAATACGCTTCTGCAGTTGAGGACGAACCTCCTTCAGCTTCTACCACTCCAGCAATGTAGGGTTCTATGGGTGTGCGAACGATGCCTTCAAGGTAAATGAGGTTAGGCCGCAGGATAAAATCGCCCAAATAGGAACGCTCTGCGGTCCAATTCTTCCCCCGTAAAACCCGCACAACGAATGTGTCTTTTGTAGTGATCCGAATAGAATCGCAACCCGCTCTATTGAGTCGCAAATCTCCTCGAAATGTATACAATGGGTGCACGTCATCAGGTCCATAATCCATGGTAAAGACAGAATCTGGGGTGTACGCCGTTAATGTGTAAGAACCGCCCTTGACTTTGACTTGTAAAC
>JAQWJX010000049.1:0-11881 GCA_029248145.1 Schleiferiaceae bacterium
TTAAAATCGCTATCGGGGGTATATCCCATGGCTGCTTCGTAGTACTGATGTGCGGCATTACCCCACAACAACATGCCGTAATCGCTCAATTCCTTTTCCTCCTGATTGGGTCCCCAATGCTCTAAAATGACATAGAAGTCCGGATCTACATTCCAACATTCATCGGCCATGCGTTTAAGCGCTGAAATTCGGGTTGCTTGATAGCTGTCTGCATTTGAGCTGTTCGTAAAGCCTTTCGTACAGTCAAATCGGATGCCATCAATATTGAAGTTTTCAATCCAGTAGGTATTAATTCTGTCCATGTAGTCGCGCGTCGGCTGGACGAAATGATCAAAGTCGTTCCCCCAACAGTTTGGCGGGTGGGGACAATTTTGATTCATATAAGGGTTATTCGCCGCCGGACGATTATTGCCACTGTCCCACCACATTTGAGCAATGGGGTTTTGACCAAAGGCATGATTGAACACCTGATCCATAATCACCGCAATGCCGCGGCTGTGGCAACTGTCTACAAACTCTCGGAATTTATCCGGTGTACCGTAGTATTTGTCTAGCGCCATGTGAAACGATGGGTTGTATCCCCAACTGGAATTGCCTTCAAATTCTGAATTAGGCATCAATTCTATGGCATTCACACCCAAGCGCTCGATATAATCTAGCGTATCAATCAACGACTGATAATTACGTGTAGAAACGAAGTCACGAATAAGCAATTCATAAATCAATAGCTCCTCTTTATCGGGCGCATTAAATGTGGTATTATTCCACTGGTACACTGGCTTTGCGGTTTCGTACAAGGAAACAATACCTGTGGTATTTCCGGTCGGATAGCTGGGTAGATTGGGGTAGGTCACACTGGAAATGTATCCGTCGTTCCAAGGATCTAAAACCTGCTCTGAGTACGGGTCCGCAACCCGTAAATCACCGTCCATCATGTATTGATAGGTGAAGGGTTGTCCTGCGGGAACTGTCATCTCTAGAAACCACCACGCTCCTCCGGGGGTGCGGGTCATTGCGTTAAGTGTATCCGGTAAAAAGTCGTTCAGCGAGGTCAAACAATACACACGGTTTTTGAACGGAGCATAGAGTTTGAAAAATACTGTAGTATCATTAAGCTCGTTGATGCCCTGCTCCATGCCACCAGGTAAAACGCCTACGTTTAGAGGTGCTTGAACTGCATAATAGGCTGTGTCATAAACAACGGTTGTATCGTACTCTGCTTGAAGCACGACAGTGTGAATACCGCCTACAGTGCTACCGAGGTAAAAATTATCCTGTTTGGTAGAATCTTGATAAACTAACGTCCCGTTATCGTAGATTTTAAAATTTGATTTTTGGGTTGCCGCCACTACAAACTCTAATGAATCACCACTATTGATGAGCTGGGTAGTTTCAGGCGCTAAAAATTGGGCTATTAAACCCGCATTCGCCGGATAGACGTCATAATAGATATCGCTCCCGTTTGGATCACGACCGACGATACTTCCACTCGCATTGCGGAACACAAAAGCCATTTGTTGTACAACAACGCTGCTGCCAAAACCGTAAAAAGACGGCATATGGTATTCAATCTTGTGTAGATTATTGCCCAAATTAGTCATCAACACAGAAGCGTCCGCTGTACCCCAATTCCCTTGAACATGACGCCAATCTGTAGGTGATGTGCTCTGGTTTGTAATCAATCCTGCATGGGCATACACTGGAACCACCCCTGTTAATGCACCATTACCTTCCGTGGCGTCGTATATGATTGTTACCGTATCGTTCTGCGCTGGAAAAGCCGGAGTAACAGATAAAATCTGGGCCCCTACTGTCAGCGGCAGTAATGCGGCAGCTAAAATCAAGGTCGTTATTCCTCGTGTCATACGTTCTGTTTTGAGTCGTTGGGATTGTGACCTCTAAGTTACGCTACAGAAAAATTGATTTTTGACCAGTTTATGTCCAATTCTTAACCGCATTCAGCGGTACTTTCTGAAGAACCAATACGCTGATAAGATGAATCTATCTGCCTTTTCGTTTTTGATAGAGTGCGTCTGTTAACTTTGTTTTCTGTAAAAGAGCAATCCTATGAAAATCCCTATCATCAAACACCTGGTCAATTTTGTCGAAGCGAACGACGAAGACTACATTCACGAAACTATTGAAGTGCTTGAATCATTAGCCGATGTGCCGACGATAAAAGACGAGGAACTTGAAGTGATCGGGGAGCTCATCTCAAACCTCTATGGTGCGCTTGAGGTAGGTAAGGAAGTCACGAATGGTACGCCGAAAAAAGATGCGCTCAATGGTTTTATGAAACGTGTTCTCGGTTCAATTAGCTAACTTAAGACCTCTAACATAAACCACTATGATTACCACCACTACATCCACTATTCCCGGAAAAGAAGTTTCAGAAATCCTCGGCATCTCAAGAGGAAGCACGGTCCGCGCGCGGAACATCGGTCGTGATATTTTTGCTGGACTAAAAAACATTGTCGGCGGGGAGATCAGCGAATACACTCGCTTGCAGGCGCAAAGTCGTGAACAAGCCTTTCAACGCATGGTCAAAGATGCGCAGTCCATGGGCGCTGATGCAGTCATCAACGTTCGTTTTACCACCGCTATGGTAATGCAAGGCGCTGCTGAAATGCTGGCTTACGGCACGGCAGTAAAACTGAAATAATGATCTTCGGCGTTTTGTACTTCGGCTTCTGGGCCGTGATACTTTTGGGAGTGGTATACTTCGCTATACGCGCCTACCAACGAAAAAAAACAGAAGATTTTGAAGACCGAAGCAATTAAACTTATCGAGTAATCATCAACTCTTTGGATAGCCAAGTTCCGTTATTCCTAAACCTTAAGAAATACGGTCCGGTCGGCAGCTCCGAAACATTAATTTTAGAGCCCTCAAATCTACTTCGCGTTACCGTTTTTCCGTCAAAATTGGTAATCTCATAGTCCGTGCCACTGGCGACCCCGACGACCCCTATCTCATAGGCGGTTGGGTTTGGATATATCAAGATTTTACTTGTTCGTTCTTCTAATGAAAGTCCATTTACGTCAACAGTAAGAGAATCTCTACTTAATAATAAAATGAAGTTTGAGCCATTCTTCAACTTTACAGCTTCAGCTAGCAAAAACCCTGGGCCATTTGAGCTAGACCCCCAGTTCACCTGAACAGTATCGTGGTGTCCCCCCGTTAGATTTCCATTCGTGCAAATCCATGAAATAGAGTCATAATATTGTCCGTTTAAAACGAAATATTCTCTTGACGATCCAACGTATACGTATACCGTATCTCCAACCAGTTCAATATTAGGAATAGGAATATCAACGAGCACTGTGTCGACTAACGGCTCGCCACACTTGCCTCTATTTGCAAAGTTGCCATGCTTGGTAAAATATATTTTCCATACGCCTGGTGCATCTAACGAATCTGTTCTTAAAAATAATTCGCTTTTTGAGCCTGCATATTTTATCGTACTTATCGATGCCGTATCCGCTGACGGGCTTACTAGGGTTACAATATTTGAGTCAAGGCTGTGCGAAGTTAGGTTTACATCTTTCTTTAAGTTAACATAAACGCTGTCTGACTTGAGTGCGGAAGATGCATAGTTCGCGTTAATGCCATATAGACTAGGTGAATAAGCGTCTGTAAAGTCGATAAACACTTCTTTATTATTTACTCCCATGATTTTGTAGGTGTTGGTAGTGTCTTTAGCCCACTCAATCACGCGTACGGTGAGAAGGTTAAATTGACTAGAATCGGATTTCACCATGAGCATTCTTGAGCTAGGGTCTATAAATACACTGCCGCCTGGTCCAAGAGGTTGGGCACTGTTGTATCCAGAAATCGTATCATAGGATATGTTGTTCATTGTAAAACCCTGAACTGGATGAATAGATCCTCTTTTACTATTGATAATCACGAATGATAAACTATCCCCGTCGGGGTCCGCAGAGCATATTTCTAAGGGCGTCTCTGTATTGATTGGCGCGCTGAAATAAACGTTGCTGTAATCCGGGCTGCTATTGTTTGGCCTAACCCCTTGTCTACCGGTTAGCATAATCATTCGGGCATATTGGTTTGGTATGCCTCCATTCGTGTCAATATTTGCAATGTATGGAGCCCTGCAACACCAGTTGTGGACAAACTCGTATTGCGAATAAGGGTCTAAATCTAGTGTCTGCTGCCAAGTAAATTTATTGAATACATGGTCGCCACAAGGAGAGCTGTTCATCAGCCCTGATTGAACTGTGCTCATCGAAAGTGTTGGGTAAGGAGTGGGGGTTGAGTTTTTTTTATAACTCCCAAAAGTAGTGGTTGTCATTCCTGTCCAAGCCG
This sequence comes from Schleiferiaceae bacterium, assembly GCA_029248145.1. Lineage (GTDB taxonomy): Bacteria > Bacteroidota > Bacteroidia > Flavobacteriales > Schleiferiaceae > UBA10364. Next base: position 4,325 of record JAQWJX010000049.1, read on the forward strand.
TATCACAGGCGTAGTGAAATTTAATATTATATTTCACCGTTCCATCCGTATTTGTAGAAACGTATTCGTATGAGAAGTTACCTGCTAGATCAACATCGTATTGGGCATAGAGCACTCCGGAAAAGAGGAGGAAAATAAAGAGTGTAGCGTTTTTCATGACAAAGTGTTTGTATCATGATACATAAACATTTTGGCATTCGCTGTTTCAAATTGTCCATAATTACTTAAATATCAAATACTTAACTATATCCTTACAATTCTATCGCACATATACCTAATGACATCGGGGTCGTGAGAGATGAAAATCATACTCAGGCCCCGATTTTTTTTGATTCCATTCAAAACGTTCAATACTTGGGATTGTACGCTGACATCGAGAGCGCTTACACTTTCATCACATATAAGGACCTCAGGAGAAGCGGCCAATGCACGTGCGATTCCAATACGTTGACGCTGTCCGCCTGAAAAGGCCTTTGGGCGCTTTTTTAAATCTGCAGCCGTTAACCCAACTTCCTCCAACAAAACTTGTGCCTCTTGCGAGCGTTCCAGCAGTGATAGTTCGGGTCGGTGACGCTTTAAGACACTGTCCAGTATCCATCCCACTCGTTTACTTCCGTTTAAGGCGCTAAAAGGATCTTGAAAAATAAATTGAATTTTGCTCGTATCGCCAGAATAGGAAAAAGTGGTTGATTCAAAGCTGTTTAATCCCACTATGGCCCGGCCTATGGAACTTTTTCCACTTCCGGAGGGCCCTATCAATCCAAGGGTTTCAGCCTTATTTAAATGTATATCTAGGTCGTTTATAATCCACTGTTTTGTTTTTCTGAAACCCGATCTGCGCTCAAACCCTATTCGCAAACCCGTAATGGTCATTACTTCTTCAGCAGATTTAGGGGCTGCTAAATCTACCTGTTTTGAAGGAACTGTGTCGTTCAAAAAATCATCTAGCACCGGCAATGGGAATGGGCGTCCTTCTTTCGGCGGTCGACATCCCAAAAGACCCTTCGTATAGGGGTGTTTCGGCGCAGTAAAAACCTGCTTCGCTGGCCCGGTTTCGACCGTTTCACCTCGGAACAAAACCACCACTTCATCAGCGACCTCAGCGACTACTTCAAGATCGTGTGAAATAAGCCAAAGTGCTGCACCGCTATCTTTTACAAGCTTATTTAAGAGTGCCAAAATTTTTCCTTCTACCGCTTTATCTAAAGCCGTAGTAGGTTCATCTGCAATAATCAATTTAGGTTTCAACAACATCGCCATGGCAATAACCACACGTTGGCGCTGTCCACCACTCATTTCATGCGGATACTTTTTTGAACTGGATTCTGGGTCAGAAATTTCTACTTCACGCAATGCCTCGATTACTGCCTTTTCGCGATCGACGCGATCAAGCTTAGTATGGCGTTCGAGCACCTCCTCTAACTGTCGACCGATCCGAATGGAAGGGTGTAGTGAGGTCATAGGATCTTGAAAAACCATGGCCACCTCATTTCCACGAAGATCCGACCACTTTTCACTAGAAAAAGAGAGAAGGTTGTCGTTAAAAAGCTGGGCTGCGACGGCTTTAATTTCTGCACGCTTATCCAGTAATCCCATGGCCATGAGTGCCGCAACAGATTTTCCCGATCCGCTTTCGCCGACCACAGCAATGGTCTGGCCTGGATTTAATGTAAAAGTGAAATCACGCAATACCTGGTGGCCATCGAAGGCAATGGATAGATGTTCAATATGTACCACCGGTGCAGACATTAGTTGTTGTCCCAACGTACTGTTTGCTCCAGTAAGGCCAGTTCTACCCTATTGAAATCACGGGTAAATTTACCCCCGCTTTGCTCTCCTACACGAACAATAACACGACTGTGTAATCTGTCAATAATGATTTCTTGACCCAACATTCCTCTAAAAGCAAAAACGTTTTGATTGGGCTCAGGATAAATCCAGAAACCGTGTCCGTATTCGGGACTACGGTAGCCTCTGCTGGCCATAGCTAAAAACGAAGAGTCTACCACGGACTGGCCATCGATGTATCCGTGATGCAAGACCAATTGGCCCAATTTTGCATAGTCACGAACGCTCGCGTTCACACAACAAAAACCCAGTTCCAATCCTTCTGCTTGGTCCAAATGCCACGTTGCCGCGGACTCAAAACCGGCCTTTGCAAAGAGTTCGCGATTCGCGTAGCTTGAAATACTTTCGCCCACAGAGCGGCTCAATGCGATGGTTAAAATCTGCGTTTGTGCGCTTTGGTATTCGAATACTTCTCCTGCGGGGTGTTTACCCACAGGTATAGACAATGCCGTCTCAATCACATTATCCCCATAGTATAGTTTTGCCGTCTTCGAAAATGGCGCTTTGTAGTTTTCTTTGATTTGCATGCCCGCGGTCATGGTACTGAAATGACGTAACGTGGGCTCTGCGACCCCTTCCGGAATCTCATATTCGGGAATATATTTTGTGATGGGATCATCCCAAGAATCGATGTAGCCGTCTTGTACTGCTATCTGAACCAACATCGTGATAATACTTTTCGCCATGGAAAAACTATTGCTCATCGTTGACGGCTCGTGCGCGTTCCAGTATTCCTCGAGGACGATATCGTCCTGCTCTACGACCAACAATCCCGCCGTCTTGTAACTTTCTAACTTCTCGCGCGTCTCTGGATCTAAAACACGCTTTAATGTTTCAGAAACAGGCAGCGGAGTTGCGTTAAACACCGGTATCTCACGTTGGTCAAAATGCTTGCGGTCATAAATATGTGCAGAAGTATGTCCGTCAAAATATGCGCCTTTCACACCTTTGATTAAATAACCATAAGGCGAAAATTTTAGCGCCAAAAAAAGAACGATGAGTACGGAAAGTACGCGCTTAGCTGTTTTCATGTGTATAGGGGGTTGTGGTTGGCACTAGGGTGCAACCGAATTGGACTACAAAATGCTTCTTCAAATGGTCCTTAACCTCTTCCAGATTGACCTCGCGGCCCAATTCTAAATGAAGCGACGTCACCTGTTTATCGCTGATGCCACAGGGTACAATCAAGCCAAAATGCTTCAAAGATGTGTTGATGTTCAGTGCGAAGCCGTGCATCGTCGTCCACCTTGATGCCTTAACGCCCATGGCACAAATTTTACGTGCAAGCGGCGTGCCTGCATCTAACCAAACGCCCGTCTCACCATCAGATCTTCCGGCGGTCAAGCCATATTCAGCAAGTGTTTTAATGACCACATCCTCAAGGTAACGTAGGTATTTATGAATATCGGTAAAGTAGTGGTCGAGATCCAGGATTGGGTACCCGACAATCTGGCCCGGCCCGTGGTAAGTAATATCACCGCCGCGATTTACGGGATGGTAATCTATTCCTTCCTCTTGCAAGCGCGCTTGGTCCACAAGGAGGTGGGCTTCCTTGCCGCTTTTGCCTAGGGTAAATACGGGCGGATGTTCTACGAAAATAAGATGGTCGGTCGTCTCTTCAGCCCTTTCCGGTGTTTTACGATTGATCAGTTTTTGATCAACCGTTCGCTCAAACAACTTCGTTTGAAAGTCCCAAGCTGCGCCGTAACGCACGTTTCCGATATCCTGAAATTCTACTTCTCTCATGCTTATCTGTGCCAATTCCATTGGACGCCAATAGGAACATCGAACTGCCAGCCCCATAATCCACTAGGACCACCGTTCGTTCGTGACCACTGCGGCCACAGATACACGCCGACACCTTGGCTGATCCACCAGGTATATTGCAGGCCTAACCCTAGCTTTACATCGTTCGAAGAAAAACTAGTGCCCATCACTGTTTGGCTAGTATGGTAACCCATTCCAGCGTGAACGTCTGCCAAAAGACTGTGGGACAAATCACTGCGACCAAGCAAAAGATACTGGGCACGCGTGGTGGCATTCACGCTTTGTGTCAGCGGGTCCCAACTTGTGCTTGCCTCTGCACCGAGCGCCCACTTTGGTGTGAAAAATAGACTTCCTCCCAGATCTAAATCCATGTGCGCATTAACGATTTGCTCTGCTTGGCCCTGAACGGTTGCGAAGCCGCCTACATAACCTAGCTGGTCCCCTTTTTGCCAATATGGCTGAGCGGTACAGAATGCAGTTGTGAACAACGCGAACAGGAAAGGGTAAAATCGGCTAAATCGCATACTGCTAAGCTACAAAAGGCAATTATCTTTGTTGGCTTAATATACGCATTGCATCATGGCAAGATTATTATCAGAACAGGAACAGCTTCGACGTACCGCATTAGAAAAATTAAGAGGTCTAGGTATCGACCCTTATCCCGCCGCGGAATATACAGTTACCCACCATGCTAAAGACCTCGCTTCCAGCTATACAGAAGGCGCAGAGGGCTTTGAGCGCGTACGCATCGCAGGGCGCCTGATGACAAAACGCATCATGGGAAAGGCTTCGTTTGCCGTGCTAACAGATGCTACTGGCGAGCTGCAGATCTACGTGAATCGCGATGAAATTTGTCCAGATGAAGACAAAACGATGTACAATGATGTATTCAAAAAACTCCTAGATATTGGCGATTTTATCGGTGTAGAAGGACACGTGTTTACCACACAAACCGGCGAAATGAGTCTGCATGTGAAGGAATTGGTGGTGCTTTCTAAATCCCTTCGTCCGCTTCCCGTGGTAAAAAAAGATGCCGACGGTAAGATTTACGACCAATTAACGGACCCTGAAATTCGCTACCGCCAACGTTATGTGGATCTCGTCGTAAACCCAGAGGTAAAGGAAATTTTCCGCAAACGCAATCGCGTGATCAGTACTATGCGCCGCATTTTCGACGATGCAGGCTACATGGAGGTTGAAACACCGATTTTACAGCCCATACCTGGTGGCGCCGCCGCTCGACCATTCATCACGCACCACAATGCTTTGGATACGCCCTTGTATTTACGTATTGCCAACGAACTCTACCTCAAGCGCCTCATCGTAGGTGGTTTTGAAGGGGTGTATGAATTTGCCAAAGACTTCCGCAACGAAGGAATGGACAAAACCCACAACCCAGAGTTCACCGTTATGGAGATCTATGTGGCTTACAAGGACTACCACTGGATGATGCGCTTCGTAGAAAACATGCTCGAAGAAGTCGCCATGGCCGTAAACGGTACCACAGATGCGACTATCGGCGAGAATACCGTTAGCTTCAAAGCACCGTACGCTCGAGTGCCTATCCTAGAGGCTATTAAGGAGCACACCGGCCTCGATTTAAGCGGGAAGACGGAAGACGAAGTACGCGAAGCGGCGAAATCCATAGGTCTAGAAGTGGACGAAACCATGGGTAAAGGCAAGCTTATCGACGAGATCTTCGGTGAGAAGTGTGAAAAGCACTATATCCAGCCGACTTACATCACCGACTACCCTGTGGAGATGTCGCCACTGTGTAAGAAACACCGCGACAACCCGGAACTCACGGAGCGTTTTGAGCTGATGGTAAACGGCAAAGAGGTCGCTAACGCGTATTCAGAACTCAACGATCCTATTGATCAGTTAGAGCGTTTCGAAGACCAATTGAAATTATCAGAAAAGGGAGACGACGAAGCGATGTTCATCGACCAAGACTTCGTTCGCGCCCTCGAATACGGTATGCCGCCTACCTCCGGTTTGGGAATCGGTATCGACCGCCTCACTATGATGCTCACCAACCAAGACAGCATTCAAGAAGTGCTCTTGTTTCCGCAGATGCGTCCTGAGAAATTTGATACGGTCGCTAGTCCCCAAGACTTCGAGGCGGTAGGTGTGCCAGCGGAATGGGCTGTACATATTGCTCAAGCCGGCTACCATACCGTAGAAGCCTTGCTAGGTAATAAACCCGCTGCGCTTCACCAAAAGCTGAACGGTTATCGGAAAAAAAACAAATTAGACGTAGCTGCGCTTCAGCTCGACACGGTTGAAAGCTGGTTCAAATAATACCCATACGCGCCATGAAAAAATTCCTTTTTGCACTACGTTCCATTGGCCTAACCCTAGTGGGCTTGCTCATTGCTATTATGGTTACCTCAGGGCTGCATCTTTTCTTCGGTCTGTTTTTAGACCCCTTGCCTATGGTAGATTTACAGGCTGCAGATTGGGCAGGCCGCTCCAACATAATGGAAAACTATATGGCCACCAATCCGTTTGCAGTATACAGTATGCTTATCGCTCATGGAATGGGTGCTGCACTTGCTGTATTCTTTTACACCAAAGTCATTAAAATACCTTCGTGGTCCACGCAAACGCGCAGAAAACCTTTTACTGGATCGATCGTATTGCTTGCGCTTTGGCTCTGGGGGGATGTACAAAATGATCTTTTCGACGTACCTGTGGGTGTGCTTTGGACGGCCATCGATGTATTCATAACTACCGCGCTTTCCGCACTTGCGTTTATAATTGCCGGAGGGTTGCGTAAACATGCGGGCACGGAAAGTGTTACCTCCGAAGATGGCGTGTACCGCGGATAATATCGGTCGACCGTAAGTTTTGAAAACGTATCCAGAAGATTTATTTGAAAGTATAGAGTTTGATTTAGTCAAGCAGGCTGTCTCAAAACGTGCTGTAACGGAACGTGCCCGCGAGCGAATCCAAAGCCTTAAGCCCAGCAGTGATTTTGTCATTACTACGGGAGATCTACAAGAGGTTCATGAAATCTTAGGGCTGTATCAAAGTGATTTTGCAGTTCCAGCGCTAGCCGCAGAAGATATAAAGCCGTTTCTATTACGCTTAAAAATTCAAGGCGCGACGCTTGAAGGAGAAGACTTTCTGGTCATCAAAAGCATGATTGAGAGCTTTAATCGGGTACACCACTTCTTTAAGCAACACGCCGTGCGCACGCCGTCCATTCAGGATAAGTTTGCGCATCTTTCGCCGAATAAAGCAGTTCCAGACGAGATTGATCGTGTACTCGACCGCAGAGGTGTTGTAAAGACGTCGGCTTCATCTGAATTGGGTAAAATTCGTGCCACGCTCACGAAAAAACGTGCTGCTGCCGACCGTATCTTTTACCGCGCCGTTAAAAAATACCAAGGCGCTGGCGTTCTAGCGGATACGCAGGAAGGTGTTCACGATAACAAACGAGTTTTAGCCATCGAAGGCGCATTCAAAGGGCAGGTAAATGGGGTGTTTCACGGCTCTTCCGCAAAGGCAAGTATCTTTTTTGTCGAACCATCGGAAACGCTTGAAATCAATAACGAAATCACACTTTTAGAGGAAGAAGAAAAGAGAGAGGTAACACGCATTCTTCGCTTACTTACTGCATTTGTAGCTGGTTACCGTGAAGTACTTCGAGACTTCTCCACGGCGCTTTATCAGATTGACTTCGTGAATGCGAAAGCGCTCTATGCATTAGATGAGGAAGCGTGCTTGCCTCAATTGGTTGATAACCCTCATATCGAACTAATCAAAGCGATTAACCCTGTTCTTCGCGACTTTCACAAAGTGAAGAAGAAGCCGGTTGTACCACTGGATATCCGGCTCGATGCAAAAACACGCATCCTTGTAATTTCCGGACCTAATGCCGGCGGGAAATCCATCACGCTTAAAACGGTTGGACTCCTACAATTAATGCTTCAGAGT
>JAQWJX010000085.1:0-3081 GCA_029248145.1 Schleiferiaceae bacterium
CGGAGCACTGCTCAAAAGCGTCACACCATCCGTATCGTACCACACCAAAGTATGACCGCCGGAGGCCGTCGCCGTCAACGCAGAAGCAACATCGTCCTTACAGTATTCTACCGCCGTAGTCGCACTCGGAGCAGCAGGCGAGGCATTGACCGTCACCGTAATTTTATCTGTATTTGAACAATTATTTAAGTTAAATCCTGTTACAGTGTAAGTAGTGGTGGCGGTTGGAGTAAACAGTGAACCGTTTGTCACCCCATTATCCCAAGAATAAGAGTTTGCACCACCACCTGAAAGACTGATTTGATTTCCTTCACAAACTGAAAAGTCCGTACCTGCATTAACAGGAGGTAATCCATTAACGGTAACGTCATATTCTTTTTCACAACCGTTAACATCCTTATAAGTAATGGTGGTTGTTCCAGCGGAAACACCATAAACGACACCATTCGAACTAACTGTCGCAACGCTTGAAGCGCTAGATACCCATGGAGTAGAAGTTGATGGCGACCCGGAGCCCGTAAGAATGATTGTAGCATCAACACATACAGCTGAACTCCCCGTTATTGTAGGTAATGGTAAAACTGTAACCTGAACTTCATCTGTGGCGACACAGCCATTGCCATCTACACCTACGACAGTATATGTGTTTGTGGCTGTGGGGGAAAATGCAATGTTATCTGGAATATTATTGCTCCATGTCGGTGAAAGAATACCCGCACTAGCAGTTGCCGATAATGTAGCTGACTCACCTAAACAAATTGTTTGATCAGCACCTGCACTAATGGTTGGCAGCGCATTTACAACAAAGCTTTCTTCAACACTACAATTATTTCCATCAGTGTAGGTAATTGTAACCGTACCAACGCTCACCCCCGTTACCTCACCGGAAGATGAGTTTACAGTCGCTACATTATCGTTACTACTGCTCCAGCTGCCGGATCCAGCACTACCTGTTAGCGGTCTTTTCAGGCCTTTACAAACGGATAACGTACCTGATATGGTTGGCAACGCGTGAATCGTGATTATAGCAATGTTTGAATCAGTCGTGCTACCGCTAGTGTATATCCTTGAGCGGCGGTAATATCTGGTTACTGAATTACTAGAAATGCTAATTGAAGCACTTGTAGATCCTGAGCCCGTATATTTAGAAAAATCTGAACTAGATGAAACATTACTTACATACCACTGATAAGATAGATCAGCAGAATTAGTATTACCACTTAAGGTAACACCTGAGGCATCCCAACACTGAGAAGAAGTAGTGGGTGTGCCATTACCGTCTGTAAAGGTTACAACAGTCTGACCGCTCGCCCAAAATGATAAGGCAAGAAAGAGCGTGGTTATATGTTTCCAGTTAAAATTCAAAAAAGTTTATCGCCAAATGCTTAATAATGAATAATGATTTCAACTCTTCGATTCGCATCGCGTGCCCCACTTACTAGGGCTCCTGTGCTATCTCTAGGTTCTATTTTAGGTCTCATGTCCGCAAAGCCAATTGCCCGACTTTGTTCTTTTGGAATCCCTCCTGATTCTGTCATTTTTCTAACCACGTTAGCAGCTCTAGAAGCAGATAATTCCCAATTTGATGGAAAACGAAAAGATCGAATTGGGACGTCATCGGTATGACCTTCAACATCCATTGTTAAATGGTAATCACTAACTATATCCGTTAATGTAGCAGTAATCTCATCAACAATACCTCGTCCTTTTCTACTTAAAGTAGCTGAACCTGAACCAAATAAATCATTACTTCCGAGGGTAATATTTATACCGCGCTTCATCAATTGTACTTCGACATCTGGATCATCGTCTTCCGGGTTGTCGTAAATACCTTCAAGCCTGCTCGCAAGCATACCTATCGGAGTCTCAGTTTCGGTATTAGTCACATCACTTTTAAATCCATTTTTCATGTCTTCAAAAAGGGCAACATTTACATCTGATACCGAGAAGAAAATAACGAAGAAACACATTAATAGCGTGATCATATCACCATACGTTGCTAGCCAAGCGTCTCCACCACCTTCGTCTTCCGGAAATTTATTTCTTTTACTTGCCATAACTAAATTCTTTACTCCTCTCCACCTTTACCAATGATAGAGTACAATGAATCCTTGATCATAAGTTCCGATTTACCCTCCTTAATTAGAATAACACCTTCAATTGTTACGGACTCTCTTGTTTCCACAATTCCCATGTTATGCTTGATTTTTTTTGCCATCGGAGCGAAAACTAAATTGGCAAATGCAACACCATATAGAGTAGTTAAAAGTGCGAGGGATAAACCAACGCCAACAGAACTCGGGTCACTCAAATCTTTGAGCATCATTATAAGACCTAGAATAGTCCCGAACATACCAAAGGCAGGAGCGGTTGAGGCCATCATGGTTAGTACATCAGCTTTTTGATGCTCCGTCGTTAATCGCTTATCCAAGTATAGTTCAGCCATATCTCTCATTTCGCGAGTAGAGTAGTTGGTACTCACCAAATCGAACATGTAGCGTGTCGTTGTATCCGACGTTTTGGATTTAACTCTTTCCACAAAACCATTTTTATCTGCAGCATATTCAGAACGGAATTCAAGAATTGTCGTAATCTGTTCTTCTACCATATCTGATTTGCCCTCATAGTGCGAAAAAACATGACGTAAGGTAGCAACAGCGTTTAATACCGCTGGCGTAGGATACATAATGAACAACCCTGTCATTACACCACCAAGTACAACAAATAAAGATGGAAAGTCTAAAAAGGGGATTTTCAAGAACTGCGGAATTGCTTCGCTAAAACCAATTGCCCCGACTGTATCCAATGACCCAATCATCAAGACGGAAAAAGAGAGTAGATAGCTGATAAGTGTAAAAATTGAAAACTTCATAATTTTATTATTTTAAATAATTCCAGTAATAATTTGCTGTGGCTGTATCCCCGGATAAGAAATAAAGAGAGCCTTTTAAATCGTAAAAAGGCTGGATTTCAAACAATTCAATAGCTTTGTTAATCTCTTCATTGGCGGTATTGAGATCGTCTTCCATTATTGCCTTTTGAGCAGCAATATAGAATCCAAAGCCCAGCAAATTATTACTG
>JAQWJX010000096.1:0-15743 GCA_029248145.1 Schleiferiaceae bacterium
GTACGCGGCAAGCGGCAAAGTTTCATATTCTGCACTAATTAGTTAAGCATTATATGCAGGTATGCAAAAGGATCCGCGATGCGGATCCTTTTTTTTTGAGATGATGAGAAAAAGAAACGAGGGTATACCTTAAAAGCAAAAGCATACACAAAACCATGCTGGGTAACCATTTTCACTGCACCTGAGGACTAGGGACATTTTATATCAGTCCAGCCACCCCGCCAGTTGAAGTAACTCCCGATCTGCTGCCGACCAGTCAAAGGTGTATAGTAATGATTTGTCCGTCCAACGCAGGTCATTATGTTCTTTCATTATGGGAAGACCATCCATGAGAGCACAATGAAAAAGGGTAAGATCAACCTTAATGTCGGGGTATTCGTAAACCACTCGCCCTATGGACGCCATTGGATTAATGTCCAATTGTAATTCTTCGTTTACCTCCCGGATTACTGCATCTTCGGGACGCTCTCCCTCTTCTACCTTTCCTCCCGGAAATTCCCATTTTAAACTCTTGTAAGATTTTTCATTCTCCTTGCGCTGCACGACCAGAATCATATCCTCGACCTGTATCATGGCTGCTACCACTTCAATGGTTTTCATTTTGGCGTATTATTTTGGCGTATTTAAAATATAAATCTAGACTCAACTTAACGCTTTGTATTTATTATGAACGTGCAACATGAGGACACCAAAGCCAATACCCAACAAAATCAATATTTGACTCAACAGGCCTTCCGCGGTAAAGGACAGTTTCAACATGATGGTTGAAATAACAAAACTTGAGTTACGTATGATTACTGGGAAATTGTCAGAATATAAAAAAGAAAGCAGGAGAATGATGACATCTGAAATGATCAAAAAGTTATAGAACTGCTCAAAGAAAATAGCATTCACAGCCACCATATTTGCCTGCTCAATGTGCTGAAAGGTCGGCACAATCCAGGTAAAAAAGCTTTGAAAACCTAGGATTACAAAAACCACAAAAAGAACAAAAGACAAATATTTTTTCGCTTGGATGAACTGCTTTAATCGTGGTCCAATCTCTTTTTGCTCCATGGCTTCAAAATCGGCATACTTGTATGTACCACTTAACCTGTAAAACCAATACACTAGGTAAAACGCTAAGACGACAAGGATAATATCCGCTGCAAATTCGAGATTGTGTTGACTGCTCCAGGTAGCTATTTTTAAATCCAAGGCGGCCATATCTTTAAACAAACCTCGGATGAGTATGAGGGAGATCACCTCGTACTGTTTTGCGATATAAATGGTAGTAGACCTTCGCAGGTAGTATATCATTAGATAGGCTTCGTACACCAACAAAATGGAGAATGGAGTGTAGATTGCGCTAATGGGATCTCTTAACAAGGCCGCGTCCATGCCTCCAGGGATGTATGAACGAAACAAATGCAGCAAAAGATGGACAATAAAGCTAAAGATAGCCAAGTATAGTGCCCAGCGCCCTATTGCTTTTCGGGAGGCATGTGTAAAGATTGGTATATACATAACTAAAAGATAACCAATTAATTACAACAAAGTTGCAGCCTTGACTGATTATTTGCCTCGGGCTCTTATAATCGAGCGCTGCATCGTACCTTCGCGCCAAATTAAGAAAGTACCATGCTCAACGTCAACAACGTAACTCTACAGTTCGGAAAACGCGTCCTTTTTGAAGACGTGAATATTAAATTTCACGGCGAGCGCTGTTATGGTCTCATTGGGGCGAACGGCGCGGGAAAATCCACCTTTCTAAAAATCTTATCGGATGAAATCAGTCCGAATAGTGGAAATGTAACGCTCGAATCCGGAAAGCGCATGTCCGTACTTTCTCAGAATCATTTTGCTTTTGACGAAGAAACGGTCTTAAACACCGTTATTCAAGGAAACCAGCCTCTATGGGATTTGATGCAAGAAAAGGATGCTATCTATATGAAGCCTGACTTCAATGAAGAAGACGGACTCGTTGCTGCCGATCTAGAGGTAAAGTTCGAGGAAATGGACGGTTGGAACGCCGAGAGCGATGCAGCTAACCTACTTAGTGGTTTAGGCATAGGTACGGATGCCCACTACACCTTAATGAAAGATTTAGAAGGTTCAATGAAGGTTCGAGTGCTTCTTGCACAGGCTCTTTTCGGAAATCCCGATATTCTTATACTGGATGAGCCTACCAACGATTTAGATCTAAAAACCATCTCTTGGCTCGAAGATTTCTTGATCGATTTTAGAAACACGGTGATTGTCGTGAGTCACGATCGCCACTTCCTCGATACCGTTTGTACTCACATTGCAGATATCGATTTCAAGCGCATTAGACTCTACACCGGTAACTATAGCTTCTGGTACGAGAGTTCACAATTAGCTCTTCGTCAGCGTCAAGCGCAGAATAAAAAAGCAGAAGATAAGCGTAAGGAACTTCAAGAATTTATTTCTCGTTTTGCAGCGAACGCCTCTAAGAGCAAACAAGCCACTTCACGAAAGAAGATGTTGGATAAAATCAATGTGGATGAAATTCAGGCGTCCTCGCGTATGTACCCAGCTATTATGTTTGAGCAATTGCGCGAAGCAGGCGACCAAATCATTGAGGTCGACGGATTAACAGCCCATGATGAGGCTGGCGAAATCCTATTTAAAAACCTCAGCTTTAAATTAAATCGCGGTGATAAGGTCGCTCTTTTAGCAGACGACCACAGAGCGCTCACGGCGCTTTATGAAATTCTAGAGGGTAAGCGTAAGGCCGATGCGGGAACTTTTGCTTTTGGGCAAACCATCAGTACCGCATTTCTACCGAATGACAATGCGGCTTATTTTGATACAGACGATAATTTAATGGACTGGCTCCGGGAGTATTCACCGGAGAATAAGGACGAGGTATTCGTTCGCGGGTTTTTAGGTAAAATGCTTTTTTCAGGTGAAGAAGTCTTTAAAAGTGCGCGCGTATTATCTGGAGGCGAAAAAGTACGATGTATGCTCAGTAAAATGATGCTACAGCAGGCGAATCTCATTTTCCTAGACGAACCCACCAGCCACCTCGACCTTGAGAGTATTCAGGCTTTGAATAATGGAATGCGTGATTTTAAAGGCACGTTAATTTTCAGTTCGCATGACCATACCATCAACCAAACAGTTGCAAATAGAATCATAGAGATTTACCCGCACGGCGTTTTGGATAAACTCGTTGAATACGACGACTTCATCACGGATAAAAAAATAGCTGAGCAGCGTACAGCGCTCGCTTCAAAATAACTTTCAATTGGTTATATTTAGTCTGCTTAAAATTTAAACACTCCCCATGAAAAAAGTTTTTACTCTAGTTTTATTGCTTACTGCATGTCTTTCCTTCAGTCAAAATATGAAGAAGGAGAAAATGACTGTTTCCTACATCCAGCCACCAATGGTTCATCTGGAAGAAGGAATGGGCTATACCAGCCAGGTTATTTTAGACTACGAAGAGGAAATCAATGGTGAATTAGCGAAAGCTGAAGAAGAATACCAACAGGCGTTAGCGGAATACCCTGAGAAAGAAGCTGCAGCTAAAGCAGCCTATGATCAACGCTACTCCGAATACGAAAAAGCCCTTGAAGAGTGGAACAGCAAAGGCACGATGGGTAAGATTATCGAGAAACAAGTTCTAGAAAACAGCAAGCCAAGCGCACCAGGATCCTATTACCCGCCTTCAAAGCCTTACAAACGTCAGGTAACGCATCAAAAGATATTTAACTCCGACCAATTAGCCAGCACGTACTGCCGAATCGAAGGACTTAATCAAGATCCAAACGGTGTGCAGATTGAAGTGCATCTTTTCGGGTTTGAGAACGATGACCCTGTTGTAAAGAAAAAAGAATACACTCAGGTAGATTCTAAAACGAAAGCAAAAAAGACCATCATAAAATCACATTGGGAATTCAACTACCGTCATAGCATGTCGCTACGTGCCGTACATCCTAATGGAGCCATTATTTTTGATGAAGTTCCCAGCAGAATTGCAGATTACAAACTCTACGCCTCTGCTGATGAAACACGTAGTCATCCGAGTACAAACGCAAATACTTTTGTAGAAAATCTTCAGCCAAAAATTGTTGAAACAAACATGGGTATTATCAATTGGATGTTGAACGATAAGCTCGGTACAACTGAGCAAAAGCGCGATGTTCAAATCATCTTCGTTAAGAATAAGAAAGGTGAATTCGACGACCTCGAAAATGCCATGTTCGATGCCAAAGAAGGGTACAATATGTTGACTTCACGTCCGGATGAGGCGAAGGCGAAAATTACCAGTGCGATTGAAGCTTGGGAAAGCGCTTTAGAAGAAGGTGATATGAATGATAAAAAGGCCAGAATTAATAAGAAGGTGATACCGTACCTTTACAAGAATCTACTGTTAGCCTGTGCACTCACTGAAGAATTCACAAAAGCAGAAGACCACTACAATGCTACGCTAAGACTCGACTTTAGTAGAGGTGATGAAAAAGACTTAAAAGAAACCATGCTTTTAGTGAATGATCTAAAAGAACGTCATCAGAAGTAAGAATATTCTGTAAAGAACTAAAGAAGAGCGGCCCACGGCCGCTCTTTTCATTTAAGAACACCTACTTTTGCCCGCTTAATAGCACACCCCATTCTATGAAACGACTCTTCAACAACTTCGTTGGCAATCCTAAAAATGATATTTTATCTGGGATCACCGTTGCACTGGCATTGGTTCCTGAGGCAGTAGCTTTCGCATTCGTAGCAGGAATAGACCCGCTCGTTGGCCTTTATGGCGCCTTCATGATGGGATTGATTACCTCTGTGTTCGGTGGACGTCCTGGGATGATTTCAGGAGCCACTGGAGCTATGGCTGTTGTAATGGTTCATTTAATACAACAAGGGAATACGGTGGGATTAACATTGGCAGACCCAATCACAAATCTAGGTCTGTACTGGCTGTTCATTACCCTTTTGTTTGTAGGTGCTATTCAAATCCTTGCAGGCTTGTTTCGATTAGGAAAGTTCGTACGCCTCATCCCCCATCCCGTAATGATGGGATTTGTGAATGGTTTAGCCATCGTCATCTTCTTGAGTCAATTGGGCCTATTTAAGCGCGTAACGAACGGTGAGGCTGCATGGATTCAAGGCAGCGAATTATTCACGATGTTAGGGCTTGTAGGCCTTACTATGGCCATTATGTGGTTGCTTCCAAAGGTAACTAAGGTCGTTCCTGCAGCACTCGCGGGTATTATCGTAGTAGCTACCATCACCATAGGTGCTGGACTTGATGTAAGTACGGTAGGATCATTTATACGTGAAGGTGGAGGCGAAGGCCTTAAAGGTGGACTTCCTACATTTCAAATCGAAATTTTCAATCTTTTTGATACCGTCAAAGGACATTGGGGTACTGTGCTATCCACTGCCTTCTTATTGGCTGCAGTGGGATTGATCGAATCCTTAATGACCCTAAATTTAGTAGATGACCTTACAGAGACGCGTGGCTCAGGCAATAGAGAATGTATCGCTCAAGGTTCCGCAAATCTAATCAATGGCCTCTTCGGAGGAATGGGCGGCTGTGCAATGATTGGGCAGAGTATTATTAATGTGAATTCTGGCGGCCGTGGCAGACTTTCAGGAGTTGTTGCAGCCTTAGGATTACTTTCCTTCATCCTCTTTGGAGCACCATTGATCGAGCAAATTCCTATTGCTGCATTGGTTGGTGTAATGTTCATGGTCGTGATCGGCACCTTTGCATGGTCCAGTTTCCGCATCCTACGAAAAATCCCTGCTGCTGATGCATTTGTTCTTATTGCTGTCAGTGCTATTACCGTTTGGCAAGATTTAGCCGTAGCGGTGATCGCTGGAGTGATTATGAGTGCATTGAAATTTGCATGGGAAAACGCAATTCGCATCCGTGCACGTAAACGTGTAAAAGAAGATGGCACTAAAGTATATGAGATTTGGGGGCCTTTATTCTTTGGGTCAACCCAAAGCTTCGCTTCTAAATTCGAGGTCAAAGCGGATCCTAAGAAAATTGAAATCGACTTTATTGAAAGCCGCGTTAGTGATCACAGTGGTATCGAGGCTATAGAGCGTGTCATAGATAAATACATCGCGGTAGGAAAAGAAGTTACACTGACTCACCTGAGTCCCGAGTGTACGGCCATTTTAGAAAAAGCCAATCCAAATTTCGCGAAATATATTAAAAGCTCCATTGAGGATCCGCGTTACCACGTAGTAACGGATTTAATGGATGTGGAGGTTTAAAGCCCTTTATCGCTACTATTGAAACGGCCACTGATTATATCAGTGGCCGTTTCATTTTGATTGATGTACGTTACTAGTTAAGGATTTTTCTCGCTTCGCTCAAAAGATCCTTTCTGCTCCGAATTCCGAACAAAACAGTCCGAAGCCTGCCGCGCTGCGCGCAGCAGCTTTTTTTTATGCCTCGACCTACTTTGATGCAAGCATCGCGTGGTTCTGGGCATAAAAAAAGCCTGCAACTTTCGTTGCAGGCTTTTGAGCTGGTTTGCTCTTCGTGACCGAGGAAGGATTCGAACCTTCAACCGCTTGATTCGTAGTCAAGTACTCTATCCAGTTGAGCTACACGGCCATCATTCCCTTGCGGGGTGGCAAATATAGAGCAAAAAGTTAATTGAAAAAGGGGTGGTGAAGATTTTTTAAGATTAAATCAACGTTGAAACGATGAGTATACCGGGAGTTATTGAACCTCAACGGTTAAGCCTACATCCCCCATCAGCTCTGCCTTGACCTTTAGATCATCTAGATCACCTGTCAACACCTGACATTTACCTTTATAGTGTGTGATCCATGCACATTGTTCAGCCTGCTCTTCCATATGGTCGCAAACAGTGCACAATACCTCGATTACAAAATCAAAGGTGTTTTCGTGATCATTAAACAATACCAGATTATACTCACGCTGGGCGACAGTAGCTGTTGATTTTTGGTATTCTTCCTGATAACTCATGCCGTAAAGATAAGGGTAAGGTGCGTTATTCTTCAATACCAAATCTGCGTTTTAATAACATGATTTTACCTTTTCCAGCGAGATTGTAAGTAAAGGCAGGAGCATCGCCTTTAGCTTTGACACTGCGGTCTTTAGCATCTTTTTCCAATATAGCCTGATTAAAGGCTTCATCACTACTACGAAGACTCATTACGATGCCCTTAAAAGAAAGGTACAGGTAGTCTGTTCCATTGTCCAGATAGAGAATGATTTCACCACCACGTCGACGTTCTTTCACTTCAATAAGACAGGAGACTTCTGCAAAGACGGGTTGATTGTAGATGTTCTGTACGGTCGCCTTACCCTCGCTAATAAAACTCTTATATCTGCCATTATAATTTAGGTTGACTTCGCTCATGACCAAACTCTGACGCAAGAATCGCGGGAACTTACCTTCGTTTTCGTGCAGTCCTATATTTTCCAGGAATTCGCCGCCGTCTTTTTGACCCAATAATGCATAAATACCGTCGATGTAGGCCGTCTCGTCACTTCGGAGGGCACCTGAGCCATCATAAAACAGCTGAGCCACAGCCTCCCAAGCTTTTTCATCAAGGGGAGCGTCTAAGGTCATTACCCCATCAATACTCACTTCATCTTCGACTAGATCATGGCGAACAGCTCCCGCTAATGCCGTGGTCACGGCTCCCGTATTGTCTAATACTTTAAGCGGCCCTGTACCGTATAAGTCACAATCGTAATTATGGAAGATTAAATAAGGATCTGGCAATGTAAAATCTTTAAGCTTTTCGTAAGTCGTTACAACATAGCCCTGCTCTTGGCGATCGTAGTAGAGAATCCCATCCGCAGATAGCACTTCAATATCTGCGCGATCAGCATATTTTGAAAGGAAGTTTGAATGACCACCTAAGCTGTCCTGAGAGATATAGACACCATTAAATGTGTTATCACTAAGCTTATTAGGATCGTTAAATGGAAGTTCAATAACGATGTCATTCGGATCAATAAAGCTAGCGATGTCGAACCAGGTGGTTTGAAGGTTGCGACAATCGTGCTGGATGAGAATGGAGCCCATGAAGAACATCGGTAACTGGTCCGCATGAAGTTCCACCTTACCGCGGTAAGCGAAGTAAGGACTAATATAAAAACCATCAGTCTCTTCAATAATGGCGCGCCCTAGCGTTACACCCGCAGTATCCGGTGCGATACTCTCGAAAGCGATTGGCCAGGTACTCTCCTCCTCATCAATGTAGTCGTACATACCGTGCGCAGTGTAACGGTACTTACCACGAATACGTGCCGTTGTTTCGTAAAAGTTATGAAGCTTTGTGAATCGATCCGCTAAAATTTTAGAGTGCTCAAGCGGGTCCATTTCGGCATTAATCCGAATCACGACATAACCACTGTCGGGATAAACAGAAGCATCAGCAACATCAATCTGCGGTACATCAAATGCTTCTAAGAGACTAGGAGCGAGTGCGAAGCGAGCGTACGCAGCTGTAAAATCCAGACTGTCTTGTCGGGGATGCGTACTGACTAGGTAGGCCTGGTTGTCTTGCGTATGCTTAATATCGACAGTCGCTTTGGCCATATCCCACTCCGCATGGTCCATGAACGCCATGTATTGGTTTGCTGGGAATTCTAGCGTACTGTACGGGTCCAATTTATCGAAGACTCCCTCTTGCTTATCGAAATCTACCTCAGCAGATGAAGCTAACATTTGGAAAGCCCATTGCTCATCATCAATTTTAGTTTTCACCCTGAAATCCTGATCGGCGGAGACAAAGGATCGGCGGAAGAATTGATACCCCTCTACCTCACTAGTATGCTTCGCAGTTCCATAGCGTAATTCCCCAGTACCAAACATTCCTTGCCCACCATAGGTCAACGAACCCTCACCCGCAACATCAGGCGATCCATACAAGGCAAAAGGCGTTTCGCGCGTTTCTGCTCTTATATAATCCTCGTAAGGCATCCAAACGAATGGGTTGCTCGTGCCAGAGGCATATGGATAACCCATACCCGTTGTACCCTCTTCTACAGCGAAGGTGGTGGCGCGGCCGCTCGCTTGAAGCGGGAAGAATAAGATATCGGGACAAACCGTATGGCTTTGTAAGTAATCCAATGCACCTTCCGCATGTAATCCTTGATTTGATAGAGCCAATGCGCCTGTATATGTACCTGAGGCCTTATATGCTGGTGTTGGTGGCATTTGAGTCTCAAAACCTAAACTGTAATCGCGCATAACTGATAAAGGCTGAGCGAATACGGGAAAGATATCTGCACTATGAAAGGTCGCATCAAAAAGAATACCGTCTGTGGTCGTGTTGTCCAGGGAGTCTATGGTAAATGGCTCTAGTGCCATGTAGAATTTCGACCGCTCGTATACGCCTCCATGAATGCGGGGATGATCGTAGTAAACAAACGAATTGTTTAGAGCTTGGAAAATAGGGTATTCGGGATGGTATTCTTTAGAGCTCTTGTTATCCGGTTGATCGATAAGCAGCTCTCCCTGTAAATCTTGTAAAACCGTCTGAACATTCACTAAAGCCGCCCGCTCCCCAGGCTTAGGATCAAATTCCTTTACTTTAAAGCGCATGGAATCAATCTGCGGCATATCAATTTTAAAGTAATCGTAGTCAAACGAATAGCCTTGTCCCCAGTAACTAAAGAGTCCTGCATTGATGCGACCGTCGAAATCAAAATCCATCCCTTCGTTCACCGTGATTCGACCACCGCGTGGATAGAGATTTACTTCTTGAGAATCACTGACCGCAATGCGCGAGATTCCTGCGATGTCCATTTGGTAATTCAATAAGCTGACCTGAGCATTGTTGCCTGTGGGAATACGAGATACGAATTGAATTACATCATAATCCCGCTTGCCTTCCCAATTCAATAAATATTCAAACAATCGGTCCGTCAAACTGATGGTCTGCGCATCTACATCAAAGGTTACAAATCCCTGAATGGCCATATGATAAAGGAAAAACTCACCTTCTTCAGGGGCCATGCGAAGCGCATATATCAATTCCTTCAAGGGCATATCCTCGTACCCATAAGCGTAGGCCGCATCTCTTAATTCACGCAGCGGGTGGTTTTTCTGTAGACCCGCTATTTCTTCCATACGTTGAACGCGGAAATATTGCTTACTCTCAAAAACAGCGGCTTGTTCGGAACCTAGATTGAGGTTTTTGAAGCTCAATACAGGAGTGCCTTGATTCCAGACCAATTGGTCCACACTCATATCCAAAGCATGATACGAATCTGTAAACGAAGCCAATCCTAAACCGGTTTCAAAACGAATCACGCGTACTTGACCCATACGAGGATCATAGCGCATTTCACAGTACGGATGGTAAATGCTATCCGCTCCTAAATGAGCAATAACTTCAACACGCTTGGAACTCAGTAAGCTGTCTTTAAACAAGAAACTCCGTCCTTTAAGTGTGAGTACGGTATCCGATTTATACGTGAATTTTAGTGCGGCCAATGCACTGTCTGAAGCTGTTCCATAAAACTGGGCACCAGCAACCCCTAATCCTCCTTTAACATGAACCTCAGGATATAGGTTTTCTAAAATATAGTCGTTGCTATATGACGTGAATTTTGGAAAACGTGCATCCTTTAAGTTTACGGAAGAAACACGCTCTTCCAAGACACCTTGAAGTGGTTCTTCATAAAATTCAGAGGCAAAAAGTGTGACACTATCGGCTTTAAAATTTGACTGATTCACCTGTAAGGTCCATGACCCTAATTCGGCATACACTTCCTTTTCGAGCTGTCCCGCACGAGACCACATGATGGTACCGCCCTGCGCCTTCAGCAACCCTTTACGCGGGTAAAACACCGCATTCACACCCATTACCATAGTGCTATCGCCAGCATTTAAACCTACGATATCTACGAATTCCAGATCGAATTCTGGTTCGCCGTTAACAAACTGTAATGCCCATATACTTGCAGGTGCCTTCCAGACCAGGGCCCCAGGTTCCGAGAATTCATGTTTTACAAGATTGCGGTAAAATTGATTTTGATACGAACGAATCCTACTGGAGGGATTCTTTTTAGAGAAGCCGTAGAAATGCTTGATAAGTGCTCCAAAACGATCGTATTCTTCGTTTTCAGCTACGTAAATGAGGGAGCGTAAGAGCGGTTCCCACGTTTGAGCATCGTCTAATCGTTTACGCAAAAGTTGATTCGCATAGTCAAGCCAAAGGTCTTCTTGTTCGTAATCTACTGCTGCTAAAAAATTAGGAACCAAAGAGTCTTTAAAAACGCCGTCCAACTCTTTTGAGACCGTAATAAGTTCATCAAACTCTTCAGAAAAGGCGTCTAGAGAAGAAAAACGGGTCACTTTTTGTGCCTGAAGCCCAAAAGAAACAATCAATGCAAGAAGCAACCCAAATTTACGCATGCGCTATTTCACCATTTTAATACTGCGCCATTGTTCTCGGGCTTTCACTCCTTCAAAGTTCAGGCCTAAGGCTTCCGCTGCAGCACGCAGCGTAGACACATCATCTTCATAAAATCCACTAAAGAAAATGCTTCCACCCGAACGCAAGGCCTTTACGTAGTGGGAAAGATCCGCCAATAGCACATTCAAGTTAATGTTTGCAAGGATGAGATCGTACGTGTCCTCTAAAACTTCTGAACCACCTAAGGCGGCTGACATAGGAACCCCGTTACGTTCTGCATTCTCCAGCGTATTGTCGATACACCAGGTATCTACATCGATCCCATGTACCGATTTTGCCCCACGCATTCCAGCCAAGATACCTAGAATACCTGTGCCGCAACCCATGTCTAATACATCACTATTCTCAGATGATGTTTCCAATAACCACTGAATCATCATGTGTGTCGTCTGGTGATGTCCCGTGCCGAAAGACATTTTCGGCTCAATCAACATAGGATATTCAAAACCGTTACGCTCCGCATGAAAAGGTGCTCGGATGTATACGCGACCATCGACTTCGATCGGGTCAAAATTTGTTTCCCACTCCGAATTCCAATTGACCTGCTCAATCTCTTGTTCTTTGACGGAAACGCTCACTCCATCCCATTTCAACCGATCTAGCGCTAAAGAAGCCGTATACGCATCTTTTAAAATGTAAGCGGCAAATCCCTCTTCCGTTTCAGAGAAGCTTTCAAAACCAACTTCACCGAGCTGGGCGATGAATAAATCACGGAATGGCTCTAAAGGGGAAACCGTAACGGCCAATTCAATATAAACAGGAGTGTCAGTTGTCATTAAGCCTTCGTTCTTGCTTCGATAATGGCCGTGAAATCCTCAGCATTGAGAGATGCGCCGCCGATCAAACCACCGTCAATGTCGGTTTTAGTGAACAATTCTGCTGCATTACCCGGCTTACATGATCCACCGTACAAAATGCTCACATCCTGTGCTGTTTCCGCATCAAAACGCTCCGTTAACCAAGCGCGGATTCCAGCGTGTACTTCCTGCGCCTGCTCCGGAGACGCCGTTTCACCTGTACCAATAGCCCAAACAGGCTCGTAAGCAAGAATAATATTGTCCATGTCATCACTTATGAATCCAGCAAGCCCTTCTTCGCATTGTTTCAAAATGACATCCATGTAGGCACCACTTTTACGCTCTTCAAGGGTTTCACCGATACAGTAAATGGCTGCCAAGTCATTATTCAAGGCTTGCGAAAACTTCGTGGTACAAGCTTCGGTCGTCTCGCCGAAGTATTCGCGAAGCTCACTGTGTCCTAAAATAATTGCATCTATATCTAAAGATGCAAGCATCGGCGCACTCCACTCGCCGGTATATGCGCCCGATTCCTTTTCGTGACAATTTTGCGCGGCAACAGCGATATATGGATTCTCAACTAAGGATTCTACGATGTCCGATAAATACAATGCGGGCGGCGTAATAATCACTCCAGTATCCCCCACTACTTCTTCGGTAAGACTTTCTTTAAGAGCATCAACTAAAGCCATAGCTTCAGTATAGGTAGTGTTCATTTTCCAGTTTCCAGCAACGATTCTTCTTCTCATTTTATTTTTCAATTGATGTGTTTCTAAAAAAATTCTGCGCGTATACGCGGGTCTAATGCAGCGTACAATACATCCACTAGGGTTGTTAATACCACGAAAAGCGCAGCTATAACGAGAACGCAACCCATTGTGATGGGCAAATCTCGGGTATTTAAAGCTTCTACCAATAATTTACCCATACCATTCCAACCAAAAATAATTTCAACGAAAACGGCACCTGCCAACAGTGAGGCAAACCAACCACTTACAGTAGTAATAATTGGATTTGAAGCGATAGGCAAAAGATGCTTAAAAAATACAGTACGCTCCCGCAATCCTTTAGCCCGAGCTGTTCTAATAAAATCCATTGAACCCACTTGCAACAGGCTATTACGGGTCAATTGAAGGATTACACCCACCGGCCGAATACCTAAGGTCAAAGCGGGTAAAATGAGGTTTTTCAGATTGAGGTACCGTTCACCACTATAATCATCGACACTGTACAATGAACCCGTTAAATTCAATCCTGTCCAGGGTCCTAGCACGTACGCAAAAACCCAAGCGAAAAGTACTGCAGTAAAAAAAGAAGGAAGGCTCATCCCTAGAGAGCTGAATGTAATTAGGGCTTTATCCCAAAACGAATCTGGCCTGTAGGAGACCCAAGCACCAAGCGCCCCGCCGACAAACAATGCAAAACCAATGGCAGTAGCAGCGAGCAAGGCAGTATTCGGAAAAGTTTGAGCGATCAAACTACTCACCTTTTGTCCTCGGCGCTGAAAACTTTCGCCTAGATCTGGAGTTTTGAAAATGCCGTGCTCATCGTTTGGCCAGCCAACAGGACTGATGCGTTTGAGGTAGTTTACGTATTGCACTGTAATGGGTTTATCTAACCCGTATTTCGCGCGAACGGCAGCCAATGCCGCAGGGTCTTCTCGTTTGCCCAACATCATCTGCGCACTATCACCAGGAACAATGGTAAACAGAAAGAACACCAAAGTCGCTACACCCCAAAGTGTGAATAGCGCTTGACCTAGTTTTTGTAGTGCAAATCGGATCAATGTGGGCTGTCGTTGAAGTGGTACTTTTTATCCACCACACCTTCTTTAAGCACCACCCATCCTGGATTAGAACGAACCATGGTTTTTAATGTGGTCTCATCCGTAAAGGCGAAAGCCGTTGTATCCGTAAATCCAAAAGGGGAAAATTCCTCTGGCATAGATGCAGAAAGGACTAAATATGGAATTCCTTTTTCTTTTAAATGTTCTGCCGTTTTGAGAACTGGAGCCCAACCGCGTTCCTTCGTTTTTCGAACGTTGTACGCTACCAATAACCATACTTCATCTAATCCAAGAATACTGTCGGTCATTTCACCATAGTCATTCATTATACTGAAATCGTGAACAGGAGGTTCGTAGCCTTCTTTTACCTGAATGGTTTTCGAAAGTTCACTACGCATGTTCCAGTCTTTCTTCTCCCACCATTTCTCGTTGACGTACTGCGTAGAACTAATCTCTTGAAGCGCACCTTCAGCGTTTTCCATGGTGTAGATCACTTCATACTGAGGCGGCTCTAAGCCTAATTCCTCGGCACTTTTCATCCCTTCAACAATACTATTTCCCTCAGCATAGGCTCTAAAATCTATGACAGGAAGATGGTGTAAAACGTGGTAGGTCAAGCCTAAACAAAAAAGAGGAATTGCCGCCAATTTTATACCAACCAACCACTGCGGCCATCGATCAAAGAGCAGGTCTCTCCCCCACCATAAAACAAGAATTAATGCGGTGAGAATAACATCTTTGTAGAAACTTTCCCATGGCGTTAACGGAATCGCATCACCGAAACACCCGCAATCGGTCACCTGATTAAAATAAGCAGACCAAAAGGTGAGAAACGTAAAGAATCCAATCATTGCAGAAAGCAAGATTAGCGTCCAACGTTTATACAATCCCAAAATTAGTGCGGCACCTAAAAGCACCTCTGCAATAACTAACAGAACCGCAATGGAGAGCGCAAATGGCTCGAAAACGGGCAAATTCAAAACCTCCTCAGAGAAATATTCTTCCAGCTTAAAGCTGAATCCTACAGGGTCATTCATCTTAACTAAACCCGAGAAAACGAACAACGCACCTACGGCGAATTGGGAGAAAATGGTCAGGGCCTTCTTCATTGTATTTAGTCTTTTAATGCTTGGGCTTCCATGAATTTAATCAAGGCGAAGACACTGTAATTAATCATATCGAGGTAATTCGCTTCCAAACCTTCACTTACCAAAGTCTTCCCCTGGTTATCCTCAATCTGCTTTACGCGCAACAATTTCTGTAAGATTAGATCTGTAAAACTGGAAATACGCATATCACGCCATGCTTCGCCGTAGTCGTGATTCTTACGAAGCATGAGTGCTTTCGCCTCCTCTGCTTTCTCTAAATACGCGGAACTGGCCTGTTTCCAATCCATATCAGGCTGTTCTGCCACTCCGCGTTCAAGCTGAATAAGCCCCATTATACTGTAGTTCAGTATACCGATGAACTCGCCTTCAAGAGGATCATCGACTAATTGGGCACCTTTATCCTCAATACTACGGAGGCGCTGGGCTTTTATAAATATCTGGTCGGTCAACGACGGTAAACGCAAAATGCGCCACGCAGTGCCGTAATCTTTTCCTTTTTTCTCGAAGAGGCCGTGGCATTTACTTAGTACGGCATCGAATTGGTCAGCTGTATTCATTTGTTAGCTTTGCTATATCTAACGAAGATACAAAGAACAATGCCTGAGTTTCTGCTGCAAT
>JAQWJX010000124.1:0-3530 GCA_029248145.1 Schleiferiaceae bacterium
TATCAGGAGCATAGAATTCTTCGTCTACGATAGAGAAATCTGCATATAGACCATCAACTAAACGAAGGCCTAGATCAATGCTTGCGCCTTTAGCAACTTTATAATCTGCAGTAAAGTATGCAGTCGTCTGCGCTGCATCACCTACTTTGGCATCTTTCAGATACAAAGTACCTTGACCGATTTCTTGTTGGTTGTCGTCAAATAGAGTAGCGGTAAAGTTTTTTGTATATCTCCAATCACCAATTGAAGTCATTGCTTTCAAACGCAGCTTATCTGTCGCGAAGTAATCTGCTTCGAACTCAATACCGTTGTGACGAACGTCAATATCTCTGAACTGAGCTGTTCCGTCGACACCATTCGCGTTGCTCAACGAAACCGTCTGGAAGCGGTTACCCCAAGTGGTAGAATAAGCATTCACGTTGATGCGAAGGTTGTTCGATGTGTAACCGTAACCCGCTTCGAATGAGATGATTTCCTCGTTCTCAAGATCTTCGTTGATGTCATTACCGTAATTTGGGAAAACTGCGCCGAACTGGGCTTGACGTGAGATGTATCCAGCATTCACAAAGAAGTTAGATGCATCGTCCATATTGTAGTTCGCACCACCTTTTAGATAACCACCCAAAGAGTTTTGTGTAAGTGAGATTGGGTTTGCTGGTTGATCGAAGTAATCCTCACGTTGGAAGCTCTGGCTTGAAAGACCCCCTTGAAGAACAACATTGTATACGTTGTCCTCATTGTATTCTACTAAACCGTTTAAACCGGCCCAACCTACGTTACCTACGTTGAAGAAGTCAATTTTAGGACCATTCAATCCTGTATTGTTAAATGGACTTGCATTGATCGTCGTATTGATGATTTGACCACCTGAATTACGATTACCCGTAGAGTAATATCCATCTAGACCCATAAGGTTGTTTACCGTACGGTAATGGAAACCTTTGTACGATCTCAAATCTACACCGATAGATGTTCTAACTTTTCCAAACTGACCTTCAAGGTTAGAAATGGCTCCAATCCAGTTATGTGAATTCATTGAGGCACGACGAATCAGTATGGCACGATTAACATTGCTGTCGTTAAATCCGTTTGAACCAATCATCTGACCAGCAAAGTTTGAAATATCACCCGTGTAACCATCAGTAGTAGCTTGATTTGCAGCAACTAACGCATCGAAATCAATTGTACCATCATCATTTCTAGATCCATTGCCGTCTTCTAGATAGTGTTCTGTAAGATCCTTTCTAAATGGTAAAATGTCCAAGTCTCTATTGTAGTAGTTCTTTCCACGTGGACCGGTACCACCTCCGCGACCTGCTGAACCGTAGAATGAAGAGTTCAACTTCCACGTGGAGTTGATATCCCAATCCCAGTTCAATGTTGCAAGCGGCTTATTGTAAAAGTTACGACGCATAGAGAACTCTTCTACTTCACCGTCCGCATTCGTCATTGTACCTCCGTTGGTATTCCAGCGACGGTTGATTTCACCGCCTTCGCCTGCGTAACCGTTGTCGCCAGAAAAGTTCTGGTAATCACGAATACTCACCCAAACATCACGCTGATGGTGCCACTGTCCAGCACCTAAGAATGTGAAGTTTAAGCTATGGTCAGATCCTTTTGGAGCATAACCAACAGATGCAAAATAGTTATAACCCTCACCTTGAGTGTTATTTATGTATCCATTACCCATCCATCTGCTTAGAAGCAAAGAAGTCGCCCAACCTTTGTCGTTTACGCCAGTGTTGTAAACAGCAGAAGTTTTAAAGTAACCATCATTACCTAAAGCCTGAGTTAACGAACCGCCTTCCTTTTTCTCGGCAGCTTTTGTGAAAATACTAATAGTACCACCAACAGAAGGAACAGCCAATTTCGAAGCACCTAAACCACGCTGAATCTGGATACCCGATGCAACATCAGTTAGTCCTTGCCAGTTTGACCAGTAAAGACGACCGTTTTCCATGTCATTTACGGGCTGACCATTGATCAGGAATGAAGTATTTGTTTGGTCGAAACCACGTAAAGAAATACGTGAGTCACCGTAACCACCACCCTGTTTTGTAGCGTATACACCAGGCGTAGTGTTCATGATCTCAGGGAACTCAAGGTTTCCTACTTTAAGAGCAATGTCCGAAGGCGAAATTGTCGATACTGCAACTGGCGTTTCGCGAGCAACAGCAACATCAATCACTTCTGACACAACAGTAATCTCGTCCAACATGTCGAACAAGGAATCTGCCGAAGCAGAGGCGTCTTGAGCACTTACAGCAAAACTTGCTGACAATGCACCGATAATTAGTAAAGCTTTTTTCATTTTGTTTGTCAAATGGTTATTCTTTATGAATTTAACACCCTTTTAACAAGATTTAACTAAAGTGTACCACCGTTTTATCAACTAGTTTTGCACAAATAAGGCGCTGTAATACAGCGCCTTATAGAAATAACATGAGAACGGACTTAACTATTCCGCAGCAGCTAAAAGAGCTTTGATCTTCGCCTCTACTTCTTCAGCTAGCTCAGGGTTATCGATGAACAACTGCTTTACAGTATCGCGCCCTTGACCCAAGCGAGTATCGCCATAACTGAACCAAGATCCACTTTTAGTTAGAATCTCATGTAGAACTCCTAAGTCGATCAATTCACCCGCTTTTGAAATTCCCTGTCCGTACATAATATCGAACTCCGCTAAGCGAAATGGTGGTGCTACTTTATTCTTCACCACTTTCACTCGAGTACGGTTACCCATGACACGATCGCCATCTTTGATTTGTGTAGAACGGCGGATATCGAGTCTAACTGAACTGTAAAATTTAAGCGCATTACCGCCAGTGGTTGTTTCGGGATTTCCGAACATCACGCCAATCTTTTCGCGTAACTGATTGATGAATATTACACAGCAATTTGTTTTACTGATTGTACCGGTCAATTTCCGTAATGCTTGAGACATAAGGCGTGCATGCAGACCGACACGCGCATCACCCATTTCACCCTCAATTTCAGCTTTCGGCGTTAAGGCTGCGACGGAATCAATGATTAAGATATCTATTGCACCTGAACGAACTAGATTATCAGCAATCTCCAAAGCCTGTTCTCCATTATCGGGCTGTGAAACAATTAGATCATCGGTATTCACCCCTAAACTCTCCGCAGCTGTTCTATCAAAAGCGTGTTCAGCATCAATAAATGCGGCAATTCCTCCTTTGCGCTGACATTCTGCGATGGCATGTAAAGTAAGAGTTGTTTTACCCGAACTCTCTGGACCATATATCTCGACAACACGACCCATGGGATAACCGCCCACGCCCAATGCAATGTCTAATGTCAATGAACCCGTAGGTATCGATTCAACTTCAATGACAGGCGCATCGCCCATTTTCATTACTGTTCCTTTGCCGTAGGCTTTATCCATACGGTCCATAGTTAGTTTGAGTGCCTTGAGTTTGGCGTCTTTGTCTGCGCTCATAATCTTAGAATGCTAAAAATATTAGAATTTATACAAATGTAGAACTTTGTTTCAAACGACAAAGCCCTTT
>JAQWJX010000130.1:0-2786 GCA_029248145.1 Schleiferiaceae bacterium
ATAGGCAAGCAAGAGAATTAAAAAGAGCGTGTAGTTCATGTTCACAAATATGCGCAATCCCTTACTTTTGAAACAGATGAATTTTTCCAGTAGAAAAATAGAACAAGCCGTTGAAGAAATCTCACGGTTGCCAGGTATAGGCAAGAAAACTGCCTTAAGGCTGGCGTTGCATTTGTTGCGTAGACCAGAAGGGCAGACGGATGCTTTAGCCGCTGCTTTAGTCGATTTACGTCAAAACACGACGTTTTGCGGTACGTGTCACACACTTTCTGACACAGAAACTTGCAGTATTTGTGCCTCACCAAAGCGCGATTCTAGTATTGTATGCGTTGTAGAAGATGTGCGAGATGTGATGGCAATAGAAAATACAGGCGGCTACCAAGGCACCTACCATGTATTGGGTGGATTGATTTCACCCATGGACGGGGTTGGACCGGGCGACTTAACGATCGATCATTTGATTCAGAAGTTGAAAGACGGCGATGTTGAAGAATTGGTTTTTGCATTAAATACAACTATGGAGGGCGATACCACGAATTTTTACCTCTATCGAAAAATTAAAGACTTCAATGTCAAACTCACTACTATTGCGCGCGGTATATCAGTCGGTGATGAATTAGAGTTTGCTGATGAAGTGACGCTTGGACGTAGCATTCAACAGCGCATTCCGTACGAACAAAGTCTCCCGAAATAGTGGATCTCAGCATAGTCATAGTCAACTACAACGTTAAAGAGTTTTTGACGCAGTGTTTGGAAAGCATCTTCAGAAGTAAGACGGACTATGCTTACGAGGTCATCGTTGTCGATAATGCAAGCACCGATAGCGGCGAATCGCGTATTATAAAAGCCTTTCCTGAGGTACGGTGGATTGCAAATAAAGAAAATGTCGGTTTTGGGCGTGCAAATAATCAAGGTTTTGAGGCCGCAAAAGGAACGTACACACTTATTCTTAATCCCGATACCGTCGTACAGGAAGATACATTAGAGGTGTGTATTGAATATTTAAGGTCGCACCCGGAAGTGGGTGGATTAGGTATAAAGGGTATTGATGGAACAGGCCAGTTCCTTCCGGAAAGCAAGCGCGGGCTACCTACCCCAACGACGGCACTATGGAAAATTACAGGACTTTCCAGAATTTTCCCGAAATCAGCTTTTTTTGCACGCTACCATATGGGGCATTTAGATCCCGATGGCAATCATAAGGTGGACATTTTAGTAGGTTGTTTTATGATGGTCCCTACCCTGTTATTGCGGGAGGTAGGTGGATTTGATCCACGGTATTTCATGTACGGTGAAGACATTGACCTTAGCTACGAGTTACTAAAAACGGGCCATGAAAACCACTATATCAGTGATTCTCAGATCATTCACTACAAAGGGGAAAGCACGAAACGAGGCAGTCTGAACTATGTAAAAATGTTCTATCAAGCCATGATCATTTTCGCTAAAAAGCAGTTCAGCGGTTCCTCTGCCCTCGCCTACACGCTGCTTATTTATTTAGGGATTTACCTTCGTGCCGGATTGGCATTAGTAGCCCGTCTGGCGAAAAGTGCGGCAACGCCGATCATTGACATCCTACTTTTGGCCTTGACATTAGACCAATTAAAAATCTACTGGGAACACAACCATAGATTCATCAATGGTGGCTCGTATCCAGATACCTATACCTATTACGTTCAAGGATCTTACATTCTATTTTGGCTGCTAGCCCTTGCCTTAAGTGGGGTGTATACGAAGAATACGCGACCGGTTGTCATTGCACGTTCCATGGCTATCGCCACACTTGTGATCGGCTTCTTCTATGGGTTGCTTCCTGAGGAGCTTCGATTCTCTCGTGCCCTGCTCCTCCTTGGTGGATTGGGAGGTATTACTATGCTCATTCTCTGGCGTTCCATTATTGGACTGCTCACTGGAAAACATTTATTCACCCTTCCCGTTCAACGCCCTAGGATGCTTTATTTAGGCTCCGATTCTGGAAAGGCATCGCTTCAAAAATTACTGACTGAAAATGGCATCGTTCCTGCGTTTTTCTTGCATGATGTTGCGGTTGGTAATGAACCATTGAACTTGGAAAAATTAGAGGCAAAGATTCAACTGTACAATATCAACGAATGTGTGGTTGAATCCAATGCTTGGCCAGCGTCCGTTCTTATGCGGATCATGAGCGAATTGGGTACCCAGACCAATATAAAGTCTTTGGTGACTGGCGGACCGTATATCGTGGGATCAAACAGTAGTTTGAACCAGGGTGAGACTTATGGCTTGGGCCGATTCAATGCCGCAGATGCCAACTACCGCCGTCAAAAACGATTGCTTGACATCACCCTAACGCTCCTTCTCATCCTAACTTTGCCGCTCTCAATGACGCTTGCCGCTATCGCGGGTCGCACAAAAGGATACATCAATTGGCTCATTTATTCTGGAAAAATAATCACTGGAAAATCGACTCTAGTCGGCTATACTGCTGAGGCAGCGACAAAAAATCACTTACCGATGCTTCCTGCTCCGATTTTCGATATTGCGACCGGAATCCCAAAAGTCTTGAACGTATCGCAAAGTGTATCCACTCTTGTTATCAACTATGCAAAAGAAGCCGAATTAAAGTCCGATTTGCGCCAGCTCTGGGAACTAAGCAAATTCTAGCACAATAGTAATAGTGGGATTTTTTGCCGTAAATTCGAGGACCGAAAAACCCAAATTCAATGGCTCAGTTTGAATTAATCTTGCCCAAAATGGGCGAATCCGTTGCAGAAGCTACCGTAACGAACTGGTTGAAAAACGTTGGT
>JAQWJX010000162.1:0-2464 GCA_029248145.1 Schleiferiaceae bacterium
TTCACCTAATAAGGGAAGACTCATGTGTGCCAGCGGCGCTAAATCACCACTAGCACCTAGGGAACCTTGCGCATAAATGACTGGCAGCGCGCCGCTATTGTAAAGTTGAACTAGGCTTTCACATACCTCAATGCGAACGCCGCTCACACCAACGGCAAAACTTTTTAATTTCAAAGCGATGATTAATCGGACTATAGACTGATCTACATAATCACCTGTACCGCACGCATGAGACCGTACAAGGTTTGTTTGCAACCTGCCCAAATCTTCCGTACCCACTTCAATGGAACACAAACTTCCAAAACCTGTGTTCACTCCATAAATTGGCGCAAGACTTCGTGCTGATTTTTCTTCGAGGAATTTTCGTGATGCTGAAATGTTCTTTCGAGCAGTTTCGGAAAGAGTAATTTCTACTGAACCGTCCGCAATGGACTGATAGTCAACATACGATAGTGGTGTTGTTCCTATTTCTAGTCGTTTCATGTGCTTTGATTAAGGAACCACAAAATACGCCACAACGTCTTTAATACCGCACAACTGCGAACCTTGATGCCAAAATTGGGTTTAGAATCTTAGAAGAAGTAACTATGAAACACTACGTAATCGTTGGCGGAAGCAAAGGTATCGGCAAAGCCACGGTAGAACTACTGGCCGCAGAAGGACACCAAATCACTGTTTTTAGCAGAACTCCTTATGAAGGACCTGCACATACTATTGAGTGGGAAGAGTTTGATGTACTGACCGACTCATGGGACGACATCATGCCAGAAAATATTGACGGACTCATGTATAGTGTAGGATCCATCAACCTAAAACCTTTTCGCGGCTTAAAACCAGAAGTTTTCGAGGCAGATTTTCAGCTTCAAGTGATGGGTGCAATAAAAGCCTTACAGGCAGCACAAAAGAATTTTAAAAAAGACAGCATTGCCTCATGTGTATTGTTCTCGACGGTAGCTGTGCAACGCGGAATGCCGTTTCATGCCACAGTAAGCACCTCGAAAGGAGCAATAGAGGGTTTGACACGTGCCATCGCCTCTGAGTGGGCGCCGAAGGCACGAATCAACTGTATTGCGCCAAGCCTTACGGATACTCCGCTAGCATCAAAACTGCTAAGTACAGCGGAAAAAAAGGAGGCCATAGGTGCGAATAATCCAATGAAGCGCGTAGGTGAAGTTGGCGATATCGCTGAAATGGCAGCATTCCTACTGGGCGATAAAAGCAGTTGGATGACGAGTCAGATCGTTCATGTCGACGGCGGACAGAGCGTACTTTAACCATGTGGATGGAATCGTTTACAGCATTAGCATTAGACGGTCTTGAGCGTAGAGAACGTACCGTATTAATTAACGCTATTTCCGGTATACGCACAGCTTTTCTGGCGATATCTGGAACACAGGGCAACTGGAATGCTGGAGTCTTCACCAACGTAACACATGTAGGAGCAAATCCTGCATGCATGAGCATCTTATTCCGTCCAGATAATGGCAATAGACATTCCTTCACAAATTATAGGACAGACAAACGCATCACGCTGGTCGCACTTCCGGAGGCTGAGATGCAGCGACTGCATGATTGTAGTGCCTCTTATGATGAGGAAGTTTTTGAATGGGAACATTTGGGCGGGCGTTGCGAGAGACTAACTGGTTGGACGCACCCCATACCGACTGCTGCATTATGGGCAGTTGAATTGGAATTTGATGAGAGTTTTAAACTGAAGAACGGTTGTATATATACTGTAGGACATGTTCAACATGTGGGATTAGGCAAGGCAGTAGTTCTTGAAGATCGTACATTACATTTCGGCACACCGCCCCTGCT
The DNA here is from genome assembly GCA_029248145.1 of Schleiferiaceae bacterium. Taxonomy (GTDB): domain Bacteria; phylum Bacteroidota; class Bacteroidia; order Flavobacteriales; family Schleiferiaceae; genus UBA10364. The sequence goes on from JAQWJX010000162.1 coordinate 1,819, forward strand.
AGCGCTCGGTCTGCAACATTATTTTATACCTGAATCGGTAGCGCACCTCCCCTTTCCTTCTGTAAATCCAACAAAAAATGGCGACTAAACAACCCATTCATATTGTTTGGTTTAAACGCGATTTTAGATGGGACGATCACGCCCCTATTCGCAGCGCATTAGCAGCAGGAGAACGGGTACTTTTTGTAGCGCTTTACGAACCTTCGCTCTGGAGCGTAAAACCGTACGATCCGCGACACGAACGGTTTGTTTGGGATTCTATTAAAGACCTTAATGAAGTTGCGGGTAAAGAAGTAGTCTATTTTCTAAAAGTTGAAGCAATAGATTTCTTCAAATTCTGCCTTTCAACCTTTAATGTGAAGGCCGTCTACAGTCACAGAGAAACAGGCATAGGCAAGACTTTTAAGCGAGATAAGGCAGTTAAACGTCTTTTGAAAAACAGCGATATTTCTTGGAATGAATGGGATTACGGAGGCGTAAAAAGAGGACTTAAGCATCGTAAAAACTGGCTTAAAGATTGGTACGATTATGTGGATGTAGCGCCAATTAAGACTGATTTAAATGCAGTTTGCAAGCAAGCACACCCCAATATTTTTGATTCATGGCAACATACTAACAACTACGAACTCCATCCCTACTTTCAAAA
>JAQWJX010000187.1:0-11608 GCA_029248145.1 Schleiferiaceae bacterium
CTCTTTCAAGGTATCTTGGCATTGCTTCGGAAGCTCCATGTACAATTTCGTTCCCTCCGTCTTCCACTCGAGCATTTCATCGGTGACCTGCTTAACCACCTTTCCGGGGTTGCCTACGAAGATGCTCCTTGGCGGAATGACCGTATTCTGTGGGACAAAAGCCAATGCGCCCACAATAGAGCCATCACCCACCTCAACATTGTCCATGACCACGGCATTCATCCCGATGAGCACATTCTCACCCAGCGTCCCGCCATGAATGATCGCCCCATGCCCGACATGCGCCATCTTCTTCAAGCGCGTTTCGGTTTTGGGGAACATGTGTACGGTACAATTCTCTTGCACATTCACGCCCTCCTCGAGCACAATCCTGCCCCAGTCGCCACGGAGCACTGCCCCGGGCCCGATGTAACAATGCGGCCCTACGATCACGTCACCCGTCACATTTGCTTGGGGATGTACGAAGGCCGTAGGATGCACGACGGGAATAAAATCAAGGAATTGGTATATAGCCATCTTATGCGCGTTCTAAAATGGTTGCATAGCCCTGACCAACGCCAATACACATGCTCACCAAGGCATATTTCTTACCGGTCTCCTGCAACTCTAGGGCTGCCGAATGAAGGATGCGACCGCCCGTCACCCCAAGTGGATGACCCAATGCAATAGCACCACCGTTCGGGTTAATACGCTCGTCGTTATCCGCCAAACCTAGCTCGCGCGTACAGGCCAAAACCTGCGCCGCAAAAGCCTCATTAAGCTCGATAATATCCATATCGTCCAAAGTCAATCCAGCTTTGGCCAATGCCTTCTTCGAAGCCTCCACCGGGCCAATGCCCATAATGCGTGGCTCCACCCCAGCAACCGCTGAGCTCACCACACGTGCCAAAGGCTTCAATCCGTGCTTCTCCACCGCTTCTCCACTGGCCATAAGTAAAGCCACTGCACCGTCGTTCAATCCCGAGCTATTGCCCGCAGTTACCGAACCGTCCTTTTTAAACGCTGCTCTTAAACTGCCGAGGGCTTCAAGGGTAGTATTCGGCTTCATGAATTCATCATTCGTGAAGACGATTGGATCTTTCTTGCGCTGTGGGATCTCTACTGCGAATTTCTCAAGGTCAAATCGCCCGCGCCCTTGCGCTCGAGCTGCTTTCTGCTGCGACCAAAGGGCAAAAGCATCTTGATCTTCACGACTAATGCCAAACTGCTCCACGAGGTTCTCTGCGGTCTCACCCATGGCATGAGTGCCGTAGAGCTCCTTCATTTTAGGGTTCACAAAGCGCCAACCAAAAGAGCTGTCGTACATCTTACTGTCTGTACCGTAGGCACTCTGAGGCTTGCTCATGACATAAGGACCACGGCTCATGTTTTCCACGCCTCCAGCGATGAATAGATCGCCGTCTCCCGCCATGATGGCGCGGTGGGTATGAATGGCTGCGCTCATTCCAGAAGCACACAAACGGTTGACTGTTTCACCGGGAACGCTCCAAGGAAGACCTGCTAAAAGAGCTGCCATACGAGCCACATTTCTGTTGTCTTCACCTGCTTGGTTAGCACATCCTAGGATGACGTCGTCAATAGCGGCAGCGTCTAAATCTGGATTCTTTTCCATGAGTTTGGCGATAGTCATCGCTGCCAAATCATCAGTTCGAACAGCTGCTAAGGTGCCTTTAAATTTTCCAATAGGCGTTCGAACGCCGTCTACGATATAGGTTTGTTTCATAGGTTCCATTCTTTCGAAGTGCGGTATACGGTTCCTTTGAACCACGCTACGCGCGCTCCCTCAGGATTTGTGATGTCTATTTGATAAAGCCCTGTTTTGTGCGTTTCATTCAACAGGGATGCAGTTGCAGTAAGTTCTTCCCCTGCGCGAACCGCTTGTAGGTGGTGTATGCTGGTTTCAATAGAAAGACTTTGTCTCCCTCCTCCATTTGCCGCGAAGGCCAGCGCTGAATCTGCTAAGGCGTAGGAAATGCCACCGTGGGCAATATGAAACCCGTTCGTCATTTCATCTCTTACGATCATTTTAAGGACCGCCTGGCCGTGCGCATTAGACACTACGCGAATACCCAGCCATTGGCTAAAAGCATCGTTTTCCATCATGTGGCCTACTATTTTCCTAGCTTGATCCATGCTATGCGTCGCTTTCTGTTTTGTCTTGGAGGACTGCCTTTTCCATCGCTTCGATAGCGCAATCCAACAAGAAAAGAACATTGCCCTTTGCTTCTTCGGTCGTCGTGTTGTTTTCTACTGTGTAGAGGTATAATTCACTCAAGGTGTTTGGCGAACTACTCAATTTAATAAGCGCAGAAATATCCAGTCCATGCTCCTCTTGGTGAGATTCATAGACTTCCATTTTCTCTTCAATAACATTTTGCCATTTCTCATTGCTAAGCATGGTCAACCGCCAGCCCATTTTCTGAAAGGACCATTTTAACAACAGCACCGATTTCAACATCCAACTGTGCGTGCCACCTTCTAAGCCGTCATCGGCCTCCATCAATGTACCCATAATGTAGGGTTGCTGCTCCAATAAGTCCATGAAGTTCTGCTGGTATACGTTGTCCGTCCAGCCCTCTACTTCCATCATTGAATCTTTAAGGCTCACTGCCCCGGCGTTTTGAGATGTATTCATGTGTACGAATTTAAGCATAAAAAAACCCCGAGCGTTTCCACTCGAGGCATTCCAACTAACACATCAAAATATGGACGACGCCACATTAGTTCTTAAGCTAAAACAAAACGTATTTTCAATCCGTGACTCTTATCACGACCATGGTTCCTCGAGCTATTTATTTGATTTAATCATTATTCGGTGTGGAATACCGTCTTCGAGAAACTCCTCGCCTTGAGCTACATAGCCCAAACGACCATACCATTGAAGCAGGTACGATTGTGCCATAATAACCACGTCGCGCTCGTACTCAAATAAATCCCATGCCCATTCTTCAGCGCGGACCATGAGTTCAATACCCAATTCCTTTCCACGCGAAGATTTCTCAACCACTACCCGACCAATACTCAGCTGAGGATAGGCTGTTCCTGGAGGCAAGATGCGCACATAGGCCGCCACAGCACCTTCATTATCTTTTACATATAGATGATAGCTGGATTGGTCTTGATTGTCTAAATCCAGATATACGCAATCCTGTTCGACGACGAATATATCTGATCGCAAGCGGAGTATTGCGTAGAGGTCTTGTTTTGGTAGCGTTTCAAAGGAGTGTCTAAACCACTGCATATTTGTTTCGTTTTTGAATGAGTTGATGGTAGACTAAGGCAGCTAAAAACTGAACCCCAAGCAAGGTGGCTATGGTGCCCGCAATAGAGGTGTCCAGCCAACGACTGCAACCATATCCTCCTAAAGCAGCAAGGAGCGCAATAGCAGCAGCACCCAAAAGAAGGTGGTATAGTTTATCCACCAAAAGATAAGCTGTTGCCGCGGGAACTACGAGCAAGGCGACCACAAGTATGGCGCCTACACTTTCAAAGCTCACGACAGTAGCAAAACTCACCATCGCCATTAAGCTGAGGTTCCAAGCCGCTACGCCGATACCAAGGACGGCTGCATAATCTTCATTGAAACTGGACATTTTCAGTCCTTTAAAGCCCGTAAATGTGTAGGTCAAAACTGCGAGAAGGAGCAACCCAGAAGACCAAAGGGCAATTGGTCCCATGTTGAGATCACCGAACGACCATGTGTTAAAGGGCACATAGGCAATCTCGCCGTACAGCACGCATTCTTGATCTAAATCCACGCTATCACTCCAAAAGGTGATCAGTATAACCCCTAGAGCGAACAGCGTAGTAAACGTCATGCCAATACTGGCATCGCTTTGAACCTTTAGTTTTTTACGTAATAATTCGATAATAATAGTAGCTAAAACACCTACTGACGCTGCGCCTAAGAACATCCACAGTGAAGCACGACTTTGGCTCAACCAATACGCAACGGCAATACCTGGCAGCACAGCATGCGAGATCGCATCACCTACCATGGTCATTTTACGCAGCACGAGAAAAGCGCCTAGAAGGGCACAGGATACTGCAGTAAAAACCGCGGTTAATGCTATGGCAAGGGTTGGGCTCATTTACGTAAACGTTGCGCTAAAGGAAGCCTGTAGCTTACACCTGTCCCGAAGAAAAGACCGCTAGTATTGAGCCGGGTGTTCACATACGGGCTGAGGTCAAATCCAGCGTAAATATCTAATTGAAGATCGTTTGACAACAGCTTGGTGAACCCGCCGTCAAAATAGGGAGTGCCGAACAGTTGCTGTCCCTGTACCTGCCAATTGCTAAAATATTCTGCATAGAGCCCATAATCATCTCCTAAATCATACCCGATTGCTAAAGAGAACATTCCACCGTCCACGAAGCCATTAGTTCCGTTCATACCGCCAGAAATCCCAATATTACTTGCAATACCGAGCCGTGGCGTCAATTCTTTTTCCATCATCAATCGCTGCTCATGGAAGATTTGTTCGGGATAAACGGAGGCATAATCTCCTGCAGAAACCCAAGAATTTGAGATGTGGCTAAGCCAAGTCGTTTGGGGTAATACATCCGATTCTTTGATTAAGTTGTACTTAAAGCCAAAAGTTACCGGGCTTACACCGGTTCTTCGCATCGGATCATTCCAGGTTGAAGGTTGGTCTATGCGCTCGGTATTCGCATTAACAACCGCCCTTACCTCAAAACGCTGATTGATTCCAAACCGTAGGACTTCTTCAAACTGGTGTCTATCTGTTATTGAGCCGCCCGGCAAAGACTCCTCTGCGTGCGAATACTGGTACCCACCTTCGTACTGAAACCAACCTATTGGGGTAATCTGCGCGCTTTCGGTAATGTCGGGACGGTCGGTGGCAATAGCTGGCATTATCACAACATCAATAAGTTCAACAACATCGTCTGTGTCACTATCATTAATCTCAAGACGCTCCTGCGCCATGCCCCAAAACGATGAGGCCATTAAAACTACAATACTAATCTTCTTCATAAGGAATAGGGCTTTGGTGAGGATCCACTTCTGGGTTCCCCAATTCTTTAACTATTAATGCTTCTATTTCAGGGGTAATGATGTGTTCCATGGTTTCGGCCTGCGGATGAATATGATCTGCTGCCATGCCGAGGCGCTCTGTGAGGTATAGCTCCCACAGTCGGTGCAAACGAACCACACGGCGACCTTCAGTACGGCCTTTTTCCGTCAAAGCAAAACCATCTGCGCGCTCCACCAATAAGTATTCTTTTTTCAGAGAACGAAGCGTCTTACGTAACCCCTCAAGATGCTGGCGTCTTATCCCAACTATGGTTTCAGGGGTCATTGCGACGGTATGACCCTCTTTTTCTTCGGCGCCATAGAGCAGTTTCAATAAGTTTTCACGCTGGGTTTTTAATTGGTTTCCTCTTGCCCGTTTTCTGCGAGAAAGCCATCCGTTTTCAGGAGCGATAAAGAGGGATATAAACGCGATACCGCCCAAAGCAAGTACAATCCATGGTCCAGTTGGCATTTTTGGTAGGCTCGCACTAACAATAGTTCCAAGCACCGCCGAGGTCGCGGCAAAAATAGCCGAAAGCACGAGCATCAAACGTAATGAAGAGGTCCAGGAACGTGCTGCTGCTGCCGGTGTAATTAAAAGTGCCGCCATTAAAACGACTCCCACGGATTGAATTCCCACGGTAATCGCTAAAACCGTAAGTATGGTAAATACGAATCGTATTAAATGAATGGGAAGACCGATGGCCGCGGCAAAATCTTCATTAAACGTCATCAATTGAAACCCCTTAAAGAAAAGCGCAACACTTACGAGTAATATCAAGGCCAGAGCTGCAAAAATGTATAAATCCGACAACGTAATGGACGCCGCTTTCCCTAACAGAAAACGTTCCAGCCCTGCCTGTTGACCCTCTCCCGTGCGCTGGACCGCAGAAAGCAACATGATACCGAAACCGAAAAATGTTGAAAGCACTAGACTGATGGCTGTATCCCCTTTTAGTTTTGTGCGCTGTTCTAAATAACTAATTCCATAATGGGCAATAAGTCCTGCCACTAACGCGCCAAAAATGAGAAACAACGGGTTTCGCCCGTCCCCGAGTATGAATGCAAGGACGACTCCCGGGAGCAGCGCATGCGCAATGGCATCTCCCACTAAGCTCTCTCCCTTTAAAAAGCTGAAAACACCCACCACGGACGATGAAGCCGCCAACAGTAGGGTACCAATAAGTACTTTTATGAAAACGGGATCAAACATTAATCTTTCGGTTGGTCTTCTTTAAAGTCTGGTTCACGAAGCGGAAATTCTGTATCTGAAATAAGGTCCCCTAATTTTGAGAGGACTGTTAATCTTCCACCGTATGCCTCCTGCAATAGTTCTTTCGTAAAGACCTCCTCTTTAGGACCGGCCGCTACTAAACGAGTATTTAGCAATACAATCCAGTCAAAATATTCATTAGCCGTCTGCAGATCGTGGTGCACAATGACCACCGTTTTGCCCTCGTTTTTCATGTCGCGAAGCAGCTTTAAAATGGCATCCTCTGTCGCGGCATCAACCCCAACGAACGGCTCGTCCATTAAGTAAATATCCGCCTGTTGTGCTAGCGACCGCGCAATAAATACACGCTGTTGCTGGCCTCCTGAAAGCTGGGAGATTTGTCGGTCCGCAAATTCTAAAAGGTTCACTTTTTCTAACGCTTCCGTCGCTATTCTGCGGTCTTCTTTTGTGATGCGCTTGAACAAGTTATTTTTGCGGTATCGCCCCATTAACACCACGTCCATTACGTCCGCCGGAAAGTCCCAATCCACGCTTTCGCGCTGTGGCACGTAGCTCACACGTTCACGGACTTCATCTAAAGGTTGGCCAAATATTTCAGTGTAGCCGCTGTCGGGCTTCATCAACCCCATGACGGTTTTGAGCATGGTCGTTTTTCCAGAACCATTTGGTCCCACGACGCCTATAATCTTGCCCTTAGGCAATTCAAAATCAACATCCCAAAGCACAGGTTTGCTGTGGTAGCTGACTGTAAGGTTGTGTACTTCAATGCTCTTTTCCATTAGTTGAATGATTTTAATAGCTGTGTGGTATTGTGCTTAAAGGCGCCAATCAAAGTGGCTTCCGGCGTGCCTTTTTCGCCTAATGCATCACTGTATAGTGCCTCTCCAATGCGTACCTCGCCACCTTTTTGCGCCACTGCTTCTTGAAGTGCTTCGATACTTTTTGCGTTTACAGAGGTTTCAATAAAAACGGTAGAAAGGCTGCGGTCTAATATGAATTGGGCAGATTCTGTCATGTCTTTAATTCCAAATTCCGCAGCGGTACTGACTCCCTGCAAGCCATGGACTTCTATGCCATAGGCACGGCCGAAATAAGAAAAAGCATCATGTGCGGTAACCATTGCACGCATAGAATCGGGCACCACATTGATTGCTAAGATCATTTCATTATGTGCAGTAAGCAATGCCTCGAAGTATTTCATCGCATTTTCTTCAATAGCTTCAGTGTGCTCTGGAAACTGATCGATCAGGAAAAAAGAGAGTTCGCTTACACAACGTTCCCAAAGCCTAAGGTCGAACCAAATGTGCGGGTCGTAAGTATTTGGCCCTACCTCGATAAGCTCGTGATTTCTTAAGGCACTGCTCATCGCGTGAACCGGTTTTTGTTTCCCTAATTTTTCTAAAATATCGGTCATCTTTCCTTCAAGATGAAGACCGTTGTGTAGGATCAAGCCTGCGTTACTCAGCTTCGCTACATCACTCTCCACGGGCTTGTAGCTGTGGGGGTCAATGTTCGATTGCATAAGCGCTTCTACGGCAATGTCGTCGGGGAGCAATTGTCTCGCGGCATCTGCCACAACTGAAGTTGTGCATAATACCTCTATAGAAGGTTCCTGAGCGCATCCAAAGGTCATTGCTGCTAGTGCTATTACTACTATTTTTCTCACGATTGTATGGCGTAAATGTTTGCGCACATGCTCTGACTAAGCCAAAAAGAGCCTGTAGATGAGTCCAGCTCGACACTGGAGTCAAACGCTGATATTGCACGGATTTTATATGTATTGCCTAAGTTGATATTCATGGTGTCCAGTTGATCGAAGAATTCTGATCCCGCATCTTCCACCCGAACGATTCGAATCTCGACTCCGGAGGTAAACGCACCGATTGGCTGCCCTAATACCGGCGGCATTTGACCGTCGCGTTCCGGAATAGGATCTCCATGTGGATCGTGTTTAGGACTGCCGAGAAATTTGAAGAGTCGATCAACCAGTTCCTCACTCTGAATGTGCTCTAATTGCTCTGCGAGTGGATGCACTTCGTTCCAACCAAATCCCAGTTTATCCACTAAAAAGGTCTCCCATAAACGGTGTTTGCGTAAAATGGATTTTGCCAAACGTATGCCTTGTGGGGTAAGCTGTACTCCCTTATACGGAACAACGTTCACCAGGTCTTTTTGCCCCAGCCGCTTCACCGCTTGGGTTACAGAGGAGCCTTTCGCACCTATACGCTGTGCAAGGTCTCCGTTGCTAACGGGCTGGTCCCCGCCCAGATGGTAGAGCGCCTTAATGTAGTTTTCTTCACTTTCCGTGTGGGTTTTCACTATGGCTATCTTTTATTTTAGGCAAAGCTAAAAAATATTTATACGTGAACTACAGTAAACGCGGGAATACTATAAATAACTTACCTTAGCGACCGTGAGAACGCATACCTATTTTATATCAGATATCCATTTAGGAGCGCCTTCGCTACGCGAAAGTCAAGAGCGCGAGCGTACCCTAGTGTCCTTTTTAAAACACATTGAAAAGGACTGTAAACAGCTCTTTATTGTTGGAGATTTGTTTGACTACTGGTTCGAATACAAACACGTCGTACCACGAGGCCATACCCGTGTGTTAGGACAGTTAGCGCTCATGGTTGATGCGGGTCTTACGCTCGATATCTTCGTCGGGAATCACGACCTATGGATGGGAAACTATCTGGAGGAAGAGCTGGGCGCAACCGTTCATCACGGACCGATAAAATGGTCGCCAAACGACGGCAAAACCTCTTTTTACCTCGCGCACGGGGACGGCATAGGTCCTGGCGATCGCAAATACAAAGCGTTAAAAAAGCTCTTTACAAACCCTATTGCGATTTGGGCCTACAAACGCTTGCATCCAAATTTTGGAGTAGGGTTCGCCGCGCGCATGTCACGGACATCGCGCAACAGCCAAAGCGATGACGATCATGCATTCAAAGGAGAAAAAGAGCGTCAATTGATCCACAGCAAAACCGTCCTTGACCGGGAATGGTTCGATTACTTTATTTATGGGCATCGACATCATGATAAAGAATTGGTACTTCAAACCCACGCAGCGAAGGATGGCACCAAAATTGACAGCAAATACATTGTCCTCGGCGATTGGATTCGTTTAAACACGTTTGCTAAATGGGACGGCATGCATTTAACCCTAGAAAGTTATACTCCAAGAAAATGAAAAAAACACTTCTACTTGTAGTTTTTGCAACGGCCTTTACTGCGGCCGCGCAAGATTATAAAGGCCATTACGGTATTGGGCTCGCGCTAGGGGAGCCGAGCGGCTTCAGCATTAAGAAGTTCAATAATAACAATGAGGCCTTTCAGTACACCCTAGGTTACAGTGCAGTTTCAGGGCAAGAGGGAATTAATATTGGAGCCGATTATTTACTCCATAACTATGATATTATCACTGCGGAAAAAGGGCGTATCCCGTTTTACTACGGTGGAGGTATTCATCTAAAGAGCTACAACGATGCCGGCAACCAACTCTATGCTCGTGTGCCTCTTGGAGTGGCCTATGAAGCCGCTCATCTTCCTGTTGATGTATTCTTCGAATTTGCGCCAGGTGTCGCTGTCCTTCCTGAGCCTAGTTTGGTAACCAATTTTGCCATCGGCGCCCGTTTCTACTTTGACGTAAGAAAAGCCGTAGAAAAAATAGACGACGCCATTTAAGTCTTGGCATAAAAAAACCCCGAGCGTTTGCCCGAGGTCTCTGTTTTTATTTGATAAGTCGGATTATTTCGCTGCTGCGTATTTTGCTGCAACTGCCTCCCAGTTTACCACATTCCAAAATGCATTGATGTAATCTGGACGACGGTTTTGGTAGTTGAGGTAGTACGCATGCTCCCACACATCTAGACCCATGATCGGGTGGCCACCACAACCAACGCCTGACATCAATGTGTTGTCCTGATTTGCAGAAGAACAAACTTCTAACGTTCCGTTGTTCACACACAACCAGGCCCATCCTGAACCGAAGCGTGTCGCTGCTGCCGCGTTAAATTTTTCTTTTAATCCATCCAGTGAGCCAAAAGCAGTGTCAATGGCTGCTGCTAATTCGCCAGTTGGCGCGCCGCCACCAGACGGGCTCATTACTTCCCAAAATAAACAATGGTTGTAATAACCACCGCCGTTGTTGCGTATTGCCGCATGGTCAGAATGGTCTGCAAGCAATTCTTCAATGGACTTGCCCTCCATATCCGTGCCAGCAACGGCCGCATTTAGTTTTGCAGTATAGCCTGCGTGGTGCTTACTGTGATGAATCTCCATCGTGCGCGCATCCATGTGCGGCTCGAGAGCATCGTATGCATAGCCTAATTCAGGTAATTCAAAAGCCATATCTAGTAGGTTTTATATTAATTCTTGGTATAAAGGTAAGGCAAATTCCGACTGAAGGTTTTAACTTACGTTTATATCCTGTTCAACAAACTCTATGACCGCTAAACAAGGCCATACGCCGCTATCTGCACCGGCAGACTTCATCGTTTTAAATGCATCGGCGGGATCGGGTAAAACCTATTCGCTGGTCCAGCACATTTTGATGAATGCGTTGCGAAAAAAGGACATGGACCATGCCTATCAAAAGGTTTTAGCAATCACCTTCACTAATAATGCCGCTGCCGAAATGAAGGCGCGACTTTTGGACCAGTTATTAACCTTCAAAGGCCTCGAACACCCTTCCCAAAGTGAATTCTTCAAGCCCATATGGGAGGAAATAGGCGTTTCACCGGAGGAATTGCAGCAACGCGCCGCTGGAGCCGCAAGCCACATGTTGCACAACTACAGCACATTAAATGTTGGTACTATTGATCAGTTCACGCATCGATTAGTGCGCACCTTCACAAGAGATCTTGACCTCGACGACAATTTTGAGGTACGACTGGACCTCGATGGCATGATTGAAGAGGCAATGGACCTCCTCTATAGCAGCCTCGGGGATTCGCCAGCGTTACGGGAGTCCTTAGCTGCATGGATGCAGGAACGTATGAACCGTGAAAAGAGTCATAACCCTGATCGTGATTTAAAGCGAGAAGGAAAAGAGAGCTTTAATGAGGATACGTGGAAGGAATTGGCCCATTTACCGGGACCGGAGCGCATGCTTGAACTGGAAGAAGAGCTGAATCGTGAACTTTCCGTAATTGTTGCTGAAGGTAAAAAACTGGCACACCAAGCCTTTACCCATTTAAAATCCCAGGGATACACGAAAGACAACTTTACCTATTACCCTCAAGCGAAAAAACATTTTGTCGATCTCTGGTCCAAGCTTCGTAGTAACGATCTCGAAGCGGGTGTTCAAGCGTTTAAAACCAAGCCTAAGAAAG
>JAQWJX010000009.1:0-10220 GCA_029248145.1 Schleiferiaceae bacterium
TGATAAATTCACTTCTTTTTCTTCTCTGCACTTCCCAAGAAACCTCATGTAAGCCTAAAAGATCATTGAAGTCCTCTGTACTTAATACCGCATTCGAACTACGCTCTAAGACCTCCCATTGTATCGTGTCGAAAATCGCACCCCGCCTTTTTAAATAGCGCCTTCTTATAATTACGGTAGCTAATATTCCTAAAAGCGAAAACAATCCGAACGATGCGAACAGTAAACTTTGATAACTGCCGTTATCTTCAATGTATAGCGGCCGAATAAATTTAGTTGCTGGTATGCGCGGCTCCGCATAGTCGAAGTAATAGCCCAATGCTACTTTGTCAGAATGTTTCGGAATCAACATTCCGTCTTGAACGCTGTAGGCGCATGCAAATCCTAGCGGAGTACTATTCCCAGAGAGATTTGCGCCATTCTTCATCGTGATATCGGCAACCTCATTGCCGGCCGGATAAAGCCAATACGTTTTTAAGCTTGTCATCAGCATACACGTGCTGTCAGACAACGGATGTACCACATACCGCAACTCATCATTAAATTCTTCATTTACTTGACCATAATTCTTCCATGATCGCTTTTCAAAGTCAAATCCGTAAACTTTGCCTAGACATAGAATAAAGAGCACATCGTTCACCTTATCATAATTCGCAATCTGATAACGTCTTGAATCAAGATCCGGCATTGTGACATAGAAGGGCGCTCTACTGTACAGGCTCCATTCCTTACGAACATCACTAAAGTATGTCATAAGATTATTCTGCATCCAGAACCCATAACCGCCAAATGAATAAACAGTATCCTTTCGAAGGAATTGATAACTGTCAAAATTATATCCGTGATGGTATGTCTCATCAACTCTCGTTACTACGCCGTCAACGGTGTCCAATTGAAAAACCTTTCCAGTTCCTGGAAAGACCGCTTTTAAACCGCCTTGCGTTGAGAACAAGTGACCGTTTATGTGTAGTTCGTTCTGATACATCTCGTAAGCAAGCGTATATTGCGGTAGCGTATCTATGTGATTTTCGTAAAACACAATATTTTCACCCGTAACAACCGATACTCTTTGTATGGCATTCGCTCCTGCCACTTTCCAAGAAATATAACCATTTGAATATGCTGTATTCCAGCACGTTATACTCACTAAAAAGGCAGTAATAATTCTAAATGAAATGCGTTTTATATACATGTTACACATACGTTTAAACACAAATATAAGATAGAACTTCGGGTTTCAACGCATCTTTGACACAACCAATAAATCAAGCCGACTTTATTACTACTTCAAAGAAGCCGAACCAATAAACCTGCAGTAACCCGATCCATTGACTGGATCGGGTTTTTTTTTGCCTATAGATTCCAGTTTTTGAATCATCACCAAAAAATCCATCACCCTGATATTTACAGGGTAGTATGTCAAAAAATGCTGTATTATACACGAACACCCCTACATTCAAGGGGGGTCTAATTCGATTTATGATATATTTTTATCATTTTATCTGATTTTTTAGGGGTGTATTGAATAAACGACATAGTTTTGCGTCAGATAATCATCAGAATGAAAAAAATAGACGCAATTATTAGGAAATCGAAATTTCACGAGGTCCGTCAGGCACTACATACTGTTAACGTGTATTTCTTCAGTTACTGGGATGTGACCGGCGTGGGTCATGAAAAGAAGGAACATCTCTATCGTGGTGTTGCCTACAGTTCATCAGATATACAAAGACGTTATCTAAGCATCGTTGTGAACGACGATTTCGTAGAAAAAACAGTGCAGGCCATTCTTGCAGCAGCAAAAACCGGAGAGGTCGGCGACGGAAAAATATTCGTATCACCAGTAGAAGAAGCGTATCGCATACGAACCGGTGAAAATGGTGGTCTAACACTGAAATAATTTCATACACAACAAATGGATACTACACTGACGCTTACCGTAAATAATCTATGGATGATGATATGTACGGCACTCGTATTTTTTATGCATCTGGGTTTTAGTCTTTTGGAAATTGGGCTCACCAGGCAGAAAAACACAGTCAATATACTATTCAAGAACTTCTTCATCATCTGCATTGGGTTAGTCCTATATGCGCTCCTAGGATTCAACCTCATGTATCCAGCATCCTTTTGGAATGGAATAATCCCGGACTACTTTGTTGGCCTCTTTGGACTAGAAAGTCCGCAAAACATACAAGGCCTAGATTTATCATACAATAGTGGATACACCTATTGGACCGATTTCTTATTCCAAGGTATGTTCGCTGCAACTGCTGCAACTATTGTATCTGGCGCCGTTGCCGAACGCGCAAAGCTTGGATCTTTCTTTGCCTTTTCTATCCTCTATGTAGGGTTGGCTTATCCCATTGTGGGCTCATGGAAATGGGGCGGGGGATTTTTGGACCAGTGGGGCTTTTACGACTTCGCCGGATCCACTCTAGTTCATTCTGTCGGGGGCTGGGCAGCACTAGTATACATCGCGAAATTGGGGCCCCGAATTGGTAAATTCGATAAAAACGGAAGTGCCGGTGCCATTCCCGGGCACAATCTCCCTTTCGCAGCTGCAGGTGTCCTTATTTTATGGCTAGGATGGTTTGGCTTTAATGGAGGCTCCGTATTGAGTGCAGACCCTGCGTTGACTTCGTTAGTTCTTACCACAACCTCCATATCAGCGGCAACAGGAGGTCTGGCGGCGGCAGGGTTCGTGCATTTAGTTTATAAGAATTTCGATTTAACCATGTTCATGAACGGCATACTCGGCGGACTCGTTAGCATTACCGCTGGTGCTGATCTTATGAGCATCTCCGACGCCATCTTCATTGGAGCCATCGGCGGAATAGTTGTTGTGCTTGCAGTCTCGTTGCTGGATAAATTGAAATTAGACGATCCTGTAGGTGCAGTAGCGGTTCATCTGGGTACCGGCATCTGGGGAACGCTCGCAGTAGGTCTCTTCGGAAGTGCTGCTGGTACACAGCAATTCATAGTTCAATTGGTCGGCATACTGCTTATAGCGGCGTTCTGCCTAACGTTCAGTTACGGGTTTCTTACCTTAATTAATAAGCGTTGGGGCCTTCGAGTTGATCGGGAAGAAGAACTCGACGGACTAGACCAAGCAGAGCATGGCGGTATGTCTGCTTATGCTGACTTCAGAATGAATCAACACTAAACCAGTCGCACCCAATTATAAACAGCGTCCTTTAGCACCTATCTAAAGCAAAAAACCAGCCCTTTCGGGCTGGTTTTAGTTTAATCCAAGGCAATCCTGAGTCCGACGCCTCCACCTGAAGTACTCAAGGAAACTTTTTCGAGCGCTGGAAATTCCTTCCCATGATTATGGTGGATGTAATATGCTAATGCATCAAATGCTAGTAAAAAAGACCCTTGAAGTATCAAGCTATTGCCATAGCCTTTGAATAAGTCTTCTTGATCCAATTTGTTTGGTGCTACTTCTCGCATCCAAATTCCTGCTGCAATATACCCGATATCTAAAACGTCATTAACTAAAAATATGGATTCTGTCTTTTTCTGAGCCTTCAAGATTTCTTCTCTGGTCATAGGCTGTCCACCGCGACGTGCCTTTATGTAACCGGGTAATGCCAGTCCAATATTCACTGTATTCCACATCAAATTCATTTCATGAAACCGCCTTGAATATTCATCCTCACTAGAAAAATATCCCACACCGCTGATCGCGAAGTTTGCAACGGCATAGGAACCTAGGCCCAGCATGAGATTCTCATTGATGGAATTGAATTCCTTTTGGAAATCGGTCACCTGTCCAAATGTGCTTTTGCAAAGCAGCAACCCTATAAATAGTAATGCTTTTCTCATCATAATTGTCAAACAAAATAAAGTGGTGTGCGGTTCGTCTTCATTAAAAATCCAGTAAAACAATAAGTGCGACTAATAGCCGTGCTCTTTTAAGAGGAGAAGATACGATTCGATATACGCCGTATTCGGCGCCCCTGAAAGGTGAAGCATTTAAAACAAAAGGCGACCGCAGAGCGGTCGCCTTTTTGTGTTGTGGAGAAGATGGGATTCGAACCCACGACCTCTTGACTGCCAGTCAAGCGCTCTAGCCAACTGAGCTACATCCCCAACGAGGCGCAAATATAGGTTAAGAGTTTATCATAAATCTAAATGAATCGAAAAATGGCTTTCTGGGGAATATTGTCTAATAATATTCGACTCTTCTTATATTCGGCTAACAAACTGACTGAAATGAAAAAGCTACTTGTAATATGCGCCTTTCTATCTTTGGTAGGGACAGAGCTAAATGCCCAAACTGTTTACTCCGTAAAGTATGAAGCACAGGCCGATGTTAAAGTCTATGTAGTAGAGTATGAGTCTCAAGCAGACTTGCTGGTCTACAAAGAAGACTATTCATCTCGTGCTAAGGGTAATGATGGGAATTGGTTTTTCGTGGATTACCAATCACAAGCAAATAAGAGTATCTACTTTGTTAAGTATGAATCGCAAGCAGACTTAAAAATCTACTTTGTTAAATATGAATCAAAAGCGGGTTGGCGGAATAAGGAGAAAATTCATTTAATGTATTAATCAACCGAATCTTTTCAGGCCCAAATTCTAATGCGGCCATCGATTACAAAGGTATTTTAGCTATCAATTCATAAGGCTTGAAAAAGTTAGACTTATTTATCTACTCTTGCTTTGGTTTTCGATCGCGTTTCTTTTTTCTTTTTCTCCCCCAAATTTTCTCATTGTAAATACCTTCAATTTTGATTTTTTGCTCATCGTCAGTTAAAAAAACAGACAAGTCAGCCAAAGCAGATTTACCAACTACGTATATATTTATTGACTCATTATTTCTTCCGGATTGTCGGTTATTGATGTACCAATGCCCGTCTAAATTTCTCGCGTGATGTATAGACTTCGTTGGAAAAACTATGGCATCCGCATTCCATTCGAAACTGGTGAAATACACCTTTAGATCGGCTTCCCATTCATGCTCTACAATTGTGATCACCTGTGCATCGACGTAGTAGCTTGTCATTAGGACTATTAAAAGTGTTTTAATGGTTTTCATAAAATCGGGCTTTACTAGGATCAAGTTATAGATAGTTTAGAGTTTAACACTTTCATGTGGACTATATTATTTCTTAAGGGCTGTCTAAAATGGCCTCCTACTCAAGCAAATCGCATTATCTTGCCCGTTCGTATGATAACAGAAGTTGTGAGAGTGTTTTCGTTTAGTCGATATGGTCTGTTTCTAGTGCTCATTTTTAGCAGCATTTCACTACACGCCCAATTAGCTATAAATGAACTCAACAGTAAGGGCGGTTTTACGGATGAAACAGGCGATGATGTGGATTGGATTGAAGTATTCAACTATTCAGCGGATTCATTATTCCTCGCCGACTACTTTCTCAGCGACAACACAGATAATCTTGATAAATGGCAATTCCCAAACAGCTATTTAAGAAGTCAAGAACTCATTACAATATGTGCATCGGGTAGAGCACTGGTAAAATTCCCAAGTCATTGGGAAGCTCTGGTAGTAGCGGAAAATATTTGGAAGTATTGGAACGCCTCGAGCCCGCCGCCAAACTATAACGATTGGAACCAATTAGGTTTTAACGATCAAAACTGGAGCTCTGGGCAAGGAGGTATAGGTTACGGCGATAATGATGACAATACTACAATTGCAGCTACGCCGTCCATCCTCATGCGTAAAGAGTTTCAAATCGTCGATATTCAAGACATAACACACCTCTTGTTTCATGCAGATTACGACGACGGATTCATCGCCTATTTAAATGGGGTAGAAATCATGCGTTCGGATAATTTCGGAAGTGTTACTCCTGCTTACAATGAATTCACAACGTTCGATAAGGAAGCGGTGATGTATACAGGCGGAATGCCTGAAAGCCAATTGTTCGATGTAGAAGCGGTTCAGAATTTACTTCAATCGGGGACCAATGTTCTGGCTGTACGCGTGCACAACGCGAGTGCAAATTCATCCGACATGAGTAGTAATTTTTATTTATCCGCCGGAATCGAATCGACAGATTTCAACTACCAAAGCCTTCCGAGCTGGATACAAACGCCGTTGATTTTACCCCATGCAGGTTTCAAACTGTCACACGGTGAAACCGTTTGTATCAGCGATTCAAACGAAACACTGCTCGACAGCGTATACATTCCCTTCGATATAACGCGCTCTATAAGTAGAGGCCGTCTACCCGACGGGACTGGGAATTGGTGCTATTTTAATGCTCCTTCCCCAAACGAATCTAACATTCAAAACACCTGTTATTCAGGAATAACAGAAACACCTACGCTTGATCTTTCTTCAGGCTGGTATCCAGTGGCGCAACAGGTTACAGTTACATTACCGACCAACAGCAAGGGGTACTACACCACAAATGGAGATGTACCCGATAGAAACGACACAGAGATCAACGGACCCATATACATATACGCTACGGGTGTGCTGAGTGTTCGTGCTTTTAGCGATATAGATGAACTCCCGAGCACGGCGGTAGACCGCACATACGTAATAAATGAGGATAACCACGATCTCCCCGTAATATCCATAATAACAACAGAAAATCATCTCTGGGATTGGAATAGCGGCATCTATGTTATGGGACCCAACGCAAGCACCAACTATCCCTATTTTGGTAGTAACTTTTGGCAACCTTGGTCCAGAAAATCACGAATGGAATTTTTCGATGGCAACCGAAACAAACAGTTTGATGCCGTTTTTGACTTAGAAATTCACGGGGGTTGGTCAAGAGCAGAACCGCAAAAATCATTTAGAATAGATGCGAAATCCATTTATACCGGAGATGTCGAATATCCATTAATTCCTCGAAAGCCTGAAATTACGAGCTTCAATAACTTTAATCTTCGCAACGGCGGGCAGCACAGTCTTTTCGATCGCATCCAGGACGCAATAATGAGCCGTTTGGCAGAAGGCACGAACATTGATCGAATGGGTTATCAAGCATGCATCGTTTATCTAAATGGCGCGTATTGGGGTCTGTATGGTATTCGTGAAAAGTTCGACGAGCACTACGTAGAGAGTAATCATGGCGTTGATAAAGATGAAATCCAATTATTAAATCGAGAAGGTGCCCTAGTTGGTGATGCTAGCCATTTCGTCGAATCGCACCAAATCATTACCAACATGAGCGTATCTGCGTCGAACTTCGTAGCGGTTCTAAGTTCGCGTTTTGATTTGGAGAACTACATCGACTACTTCGTTTTTGAAACCTACATTCAAAACCGTGACTGGATGGGTATAGATTGGGAACTGAATAACGTCAAGCTTTGGCGACAAGATGCTCTAGACGCCACTTGGCGTTACATGATGTACGATACCGACTTTGCGTTTGGACTCTATGGCGGAGATATCTATCAGAACTATATCAATAAAGCCCGCAACCCGAGCTACCCCAACCAACATTCTCAAATCTTCGATCATATCCTAGATAATTCAGATTTTCGTTGCCGCTTCGTTAACCGCTACGACGACCTCATCAACACCACCTTTCAAGCAGATCATTTCAATGCAGTCACGAATGAGCTTAAGGCAAAATTAGATCCTGCCATTCCTGATCACGTGGCGAACTGGAGCAGCCAAATGGGCCCCAATTCCTATTCATATTGGCTCAATGCAGTCAACGGAATCAAAACCTATAATAGTTCCCGTATTGCCACTGCACGTCAGCATTTAAACCAAAGTTTATCGTTACAAGGTCAACGAGAGCTCGATCTTGCTGCTTCACCTGTAAGTTCAGGACACGTTAAATTAAATAGTATTACCCCTGAATTACCATGGGAGGGAATATACCATGGTGCTTGTCCCGTCGCGGCTCAGGCCATTCCTAGTTTTGGCTTCCTATTCTCGCATTGGTATTCTAACGCCACCGATTACAACGATTTACTACAAGATTCTATAGAAGTTACTTTATCTGCAAACACTACGCTTATTGCGCATTTTGATACTTGTAAAAATGTCGTAAATGCTACTATTGAGAAGTCAGAGAGAATGCTCAAAGCTAGCGTCTCTGTTGCCGTCTCTAATCCTTCTTACGAATGGCTTTACAATGGAACCATCGTTTCTACAGACAGTGCTATTTACAACCCATTAGATGGGAATTATCAGCTCAGGGTGCGTTTTGATTCTTGTGAGATTCAATCCGATACGTTCATTGTCAATAATGGAGATTACAGCATTCACTTATTCCCTAACCCGGCAGTTGATAAGCTTAATGTTCAATTCTTAATGGGGCAACAAGAAAACATGACCCTAGAGATTTATGGCTCGGATGGCCAGCGCGTCTGGGAAACTACGTATACCGATTTCCTAGGCCAATTCAACACCGCCATCGACGTTTCCCCCTTTGCACGCGATCTTTACATTCTACGCATCACCACGCCTTCTCGGACGTATGCAGAAAAATTTATACTAGTAGATTAAAGGCAATCCTTAACGCACCAAAGTCACCCTAACCTTCTTCTTTTTCAAGCGTTGGTTATTCGTGCGTTCAATCACCCGATGGGCAATGGTACGTTTTACTGCAACGAAAGCGCAATTCTGCTGTAGTTCTATAATTCCTAATTCATCTTTAGATAAACCTCCGGTCTTAAAAAACATTCCTGCGATATCACCTTTAGAGATTTTATCTTGTCTTCCCCCAGTGATATACAAAGTACTCCAAGCATCAATGTCCTTAATTTTAGCCGCACGAAGCGCTTGTAAAGACTCGGTTTCAGGTTTAGCGGATTTTATAAAATCAGGCAGACGCTTGCCCTCAGTGTGAAGTACATAAGCTGCACCCTCTGCATTCATGCGTGCTGTACGTCCGTTGCGATGTGTGAATTCGTTCGAATGGTACGGAAGCTCGAAGTGAATAATGAATTTGATCTCTGGAATATCCAGGCCGCGGGCAGCGAGATCAGTGGCTAAAAGTAATTGGCATGTACCGTTGCGAAACTTTACCAAAGCCCGTTCTCTGTCGATCTGTTCTAATCCACCATAAAAACATTCGTGCTCAATAGCATGGTCAAAAAGGAAATCACTGACTTCGTGCAACGACTCCTTAAAATTGCAAAATATAATACCCGGCTGTCCTTTTAATGCATCAACCGCTGAGCGCAGAGTATCCAATTGTTTCCCTGCGGGCGATGCAATGGTCTTCACCGTTAACTGAGGTCGGTGCTGGTTTAAATAATCGATCGTTAACGGGTCGTTTAAACCTAAAAATTTTGGGATTGCCACCGCGTCAGTTGCTGAGGTTAGAACGCGTTGTTCCACCGCACCTAAGCTTCGAACTATCTCAGACATCTCGCGCTCAAAGCCCACCTCAAGCGACTTATCAAATTCATCCAAAACCAGTGTTTTGATACGGGTTAGATCGATATCGTCACGGCGAAAGCGGTCCGCTATTCGCCCTGGTGTTCCTATCAATAGCGCCGGTCGGTGTTTGAGGTCTGCTTTATCCAACGCGCCCGAACGGCCGCCGTAGACCGCATTAATTTTGAATCCCGAACCCAATTTTCGTGCAACTTGCTCAATCTGCATGGCAAGCTCACGAGAAGGCACCAAAACAAGTGCTTGAACTTCCGATAGGTTTGGATCCAATCGCTCAATGATCGGCAATAAAAAAGCCAATGTTTTTCCGCTTCCTGTTGGTGATAAAACCGCCACATCATTCCCTGCGTAAATGGCCTTTCTAGCCTCTGTCTGCATCGGATTTAAGGTGGAAATATCGAATTTTTCAAGGAAGCTTTTAAGTACTTCTTTGCGTTTAGGCTGCTCTGCTTTCATCTGCAATTATTTTGGGTGGCTCAATGAAGACTTATACTTCAACTGAAGTCCCATTAGGAAGTTACGCAAATACTGTCCTTTCACATAGCGGTAGGATTTGTGCGAAGGTTTCCTAAAAAACGCACTCAACTCGTGTGGACTCAAATTACGATCTACCAAAGCGAAAATCTCTAGCATATCTTCTGATCGCATATTGAACGCGATTTTTAACTTTCGTAAAATGGTATTGTTGCTCATTTCGTCTTCCGGTGTAGGCGGCGGTCCTTCTTGCGCGCCTCTGCGTTCAATGATAATGCCGTTTAAAAAAATAGCCAATTCACGATCGGTCATCATAATGAATCGGTCCTCTTCTTCCTTGCCCGCCCATCCTTTATATTGGGCCTCACTCACTTCAAAACCCGTAGTAGCAAAAAGTGCAACA
>JAQWJX010000024.1:0-27499 GCA_029248145.1 Schleiferiaceae bacterium
AGATAGCTGTGGGACTGAGCATACCTATTCAAAGGATGTTGCTACTTGTGATCCACCAATGGGGAACTTTAATTTCAATATTGTATCCACCAGTTCCAATGGCATGACAGTGGACTTCTTTGCTTCTTCCACGGGGGCGACACAGTTCCACTGGTTCTGGGGTGATGGTACCAACGACAAAGGCACCTCACCGAATGCGCAGCATACCTATGGTGTTATTTCATTGCAGTATACCGTGCGGTTGTTGTTGATCAATGATTGTGGTGATACCACTGTGATTACCCACAGCCTGACGGAGGTGGGAATGAACGAATTTCCAACGGCTATAGACGTTTATCCAAATCCAACCCAAGGCTATGTTCAACTGAAGTTTAGTGCTGCAGTAACTGGTGAAATTGAACTTTTTAATACCGCCGGAATCAAAGTAGCCCATGAAACGGTAACTGAGGCGAATGATTTCAGATTGGATTTGCAGTCTTTACCATCAGGGAGCTATGAGATTAGAATATATACTGCTGAAGATTTGTGGCGAAGACGCATACTTAAACTCTAAGTATTTACTCGCGTAGTGTCTTATATTTGCTTGAACGTATCAAGCGAACGTATCACATTATGAGACCTATAACCAAAATATTGGTCGCGAATCGCGGCGAAATAGCCTTGCGTGTTATGCGCAGTGCCCGAGAAATGGGCATAAAAACTGTAGCTGTTTATTCTGAAGTGGATCGAAGAGCACCGCATGTGCTTTTTGCCGATGAGGCCGTCTGTTTAGGACCGGCACCCTCTTCTGAAAGCTACCTTAAAGGCGATAAAATTATTGCTTTCGCAAAAGAATTAAAGGTAGATGCCATTCACCCTGGTTATGGATTCTTAAGCGAAAATGCAGCATTTGCAGCAGCTGTTGCAGCAGCTAATATCACTTTTATTGGGCCACGAGAACACGCTATCAAGGTAATGGGTGATAAACTGAGTGCGAAAGCTGCTGTAGAGGACTTTGATGTTCCTTTAGTTCCAGGTTCCGATGGAGAGGTTACGGATGTAGAAGCGGCGAAGAAATTAGCTACGGATATCGGTTTTCCGGTAATGATTAAGGCGAGTGCTGGCGGCGGCGGTAAAGGAATGCGTATTGTACACGAGGTTGCCGATTTTGAAAACCAAATGCAACGTGCAGTCAGTGAGGCCACAAACAGCTTTGGTAATGGAGCTGTATTTGTTGAAAAATACGTCCAAAACCCACGTCATATTGAAATTCAGGTTCTCGCAGATGAGCACGGAAACGTTGTGCACCTGTTTGAAAGAGAATGTTCCATTCAACGAAGACATCAAAAAGTCATTGAAGAAGCACCTTCTGTTGTGCTTACTCCGGAGCTAAGAGCCGCAATGGGTGAGGCTGCAGTGAATGTAGCCAAAGCTTGTGATTATCGTGGCGCGGGAACTGTTGAGTTTATTTTCGAACCGGGTGGTAAATTCTATTTCTTAGAAATGAATACCCGTCTTCAAGTGGAGCATCCGGTGACGGAGCAGATAACCGGAATAGATTTAGTAAAAGCGCAAATTCAAATCGCACAAGGTGAGGTATTGCCCTTCAAACAAGAAGATTTAAAGATTCAGGGACACGCCATCGAGGTACGGGTTTATGCAGAGGATGCTGCGGCGAATTTCATGCCAGGTACTGGAACTTTACGAGAATACCGCAGGCCGCAGGGATTAGGAGTTCGAGTAGATGACGGACTGGAGCAAGGTATGGAGGTGAGTATTTACTACGATCCTATGATTGCTAAACTTATCACCTTTGGGGCTGACCGCGCGGAGGCGATTGCCAGAATGAAACGTGCTATGAGTGAATACAGAATCAGTGGCGTTCAAACGACCCTGGATTTTGCCCAATTTGTCATGGCTCACGAGGCATTCGTTAGCGGAGATTTCGATACACATTTTGTGGCCAATTACTATACACCGGAGGCTTTAGATAAAAGCAATCAAGAATTGGAAGCCGTCGGAGCGATGGCATTGAGTAATCTTCTACAAGCTCAGAAAGAAACACAACATACGAACACATCAAATGGCCAAAGCCGCTGGAAGCAAAATAGGAGTTAAGGTTCTACTTGCGTTCTTCTGCAGCCTAATGATGCATGGGCAACAGATAGATACGTTAAGTATGTCTGCAGCGTCTAATGGTCCTTTATTAGGTCAATTAGTCGTTGATGGTGATACCGTCCCGTGGTCAGTATTAGATGAGATGTTATTTGTAGCAAAGCCTACATTGAACGACTTCCAAGCCCGCCGTAACTACTATATGCTTATGAAGAAGGTGGGCAGGGTGTATCCTTATGTTCGTGAGGCGGCTTTGCGTATGGATTCTGTCAATCTCCAGCTGGAAGGAATAGATCGTAGACGGCAACGAAGAAAATATACGAAGTCTTACCAGAAATATCTAGAAGAGCGTTTTGAGCCTGAGTTAAGAAAGCTAACACGGAGTGAGGGACAGATTTTAAGTAAGTTGATTTACCGGGAGACGCATACGAGTGTGTATGAAATCATAAAAACCTACAGAAACGTGTTATCTGCTAGGTTTTGGTCGATGACTGCGTGGTGGTACGATATCGATTTAAAGCGTCCGTATGATCCAGAAAACGATGCGGAAGACCGATTAATAGAGAATATCTTGTTACGAAAATTCATCTCCGGAGAGTTGATTCCGGCAAGAACAGATGAACGTAATGTTTATCAACGTTAATATCTATGGAAGCGTTTTCTTAAATTAAGCCACGAAAAACGTATTCCAACAGTGAAAATAACCGAAGCTTTACGCATATTAGAATTGGACACCTTGCCGAAAGACGAGCAAGAGGTATCAGTTGCGTATAAAAGGTTAGCGAAGAAACACCACCCAGATTCTGGAGGAACCGAAGAGGCTTTTCAGCAGTTAGGAGCTGCTGTAGAGTACGTGTTAAGAGCATTGGCACTAGTGGATGCCACCGTTGAAAGAGGTGAACGACGTTCGAAAGAAGCAGATGCATTAGCAGAGAAACGTGCCATAATGCGCGCTGAGATGCTAAAGCGTCGGGCAGAAGAGGATCGCAAACGAAATATTCAAGCCACTTGGGGTATTAGCGTAATTCTAGTACTCATTGTTTTATCGGGTATCGGCATGTTGATTCAGCCTCGTTTTATTCATTGGATGGTTGAAAAGGAGCGAGTGGAACGCATGGCCACAGTGATCGGTACAGGCCCTGACCGTAGCTATACGATTAGCTGGAACTATCAAGGTCAAACCTATACGGAGATGTTGAATGGTAGATTTATTGACGGTAAATGGCTGGTGGGGCCTGCTGGAATGCCTATGATCAAAGGAGGGAAATATATTGTGTCCTTCAACGCGAGAAACCCGGATTACTTTGAATTAAAAGACAAATACATTGACCCGGAAACGGCTGATCGCTATTTTTCTCTCGTTAAATATCCGCTCGCGGCGGCATTGGACTTACCGGATACTGATCCAGATGTGGTTTGCATCTATTGGTCGGTTTTGGATCAGTTTGGTGTAGATGGCGTTGCTCATCTGTTTTTCGGGGCTTTGCCGATGCGGAAGAATTGGAAGCACAACGAACGAAGTTTTCAGGCTTTAAAAAAATCCGAACCCTTTCAAAAGCTGTACAGAAGTTGTTTGGGATTAGAGTAGAAGATCGCTAAGAAGCCAATACATTTGTAGTCTAGATTATCAATACGAGTTCTATGAAACCCTCATTAGCGAAAGGCACCAGAGATTTTTCAGCGGCGGAAGTGCAGAAGCGCCAATACATCATGAATGTTTTACGCGAGCAGTTCGAAGTGCGCGGCTACGATCCTATAGAAACACCTTCTTTTGAAAATATAGAAACGCTAACCGGAAAATATGGTGAAGAAGGGGACCGGTTGATTTTTAAAATTCTCCGCTCCGGCGATTTTACATCCAAGATTGATGAAGGATTATGGGCTGATAAAAACCCAAAAGCGCTTACGTCAAAAGTTGCCGACAAGGCATTGCGATACGATTTAACCGTCCCTTTTGCTCGGTATGTTGTACAGCACCAAAATGAATTAGCCTTTCCGTTTAAGCGCTACCAGATGCAGCCGGTTTGGCGTGCTGACCGTCCTCAGAAGGGCCGTTTTCGTGAGTTTTACCAGTGCGATGCAGATGTTGTGGGGTCAGACAGTTTATGGCAAGAAGTAGAATTGATCCAATTGTATGATGCGTCGTTCACCAAACTAGGTCTTTCCACGACTATTAAAGTGAACAACCGCAAGATTCTAGCAGGAATGGCTGAGGTACTGGGAATCAGTGATTCATTTATCGCATTTACGGTAGCGGTCGATAAGTTGGATAAAGTAGGAGAAGAAGGTGTTTTAAAAGAAATGCGTTCCCAGGCTTTACCTGAAAGTGCGGTTACCACCTTTGGGCAGTGGCTGGCAGAAGGCTTAACACTTGAACGTTTGACCGGTCTATTGGCTGGAAGTTCTGAAGGAAGATTAGGGTTGGATGAGATGAATTTTGTCTTATCTCAGGCCAAACCCGGATTGAATAGTGCGGAATTGGTTTTCGACTTTACCCTTGCTCGTGGACTAAACTACTATACCGGCACTATTTTCGAAGTTGCCGCTAATGGAGTTTCGATGGGTAGTATCGGTGGCGGTGGACGCTATGCAGATCTGACTAGTATTTTCGGAATGAAGAATACATCTGGTGTTGGGATTAGCTTTGGTTTAGACCGAATTTATCTTTGCTTGGAAGAATTAGACTTATTCCCTACGACGGTTGCAAATGCTGCTGCGGTATTGTTTGCAAACTTCGGCGCAGAAGAGAGTGTGATTGCCTACCGATGGGTTGCTAAACTTGTAGCTTCAGGTATTCGTGCGGAACTGTATCCTGACGCTTCGAAACTCAAAAAGCAGTTTGATTTTGCCGATAAAAAAGGCATTGGTTACCTCGCATTAGTGGGTACGAATGAAATGTCAGCCTCGGCAATTCCCGTGAAAAATCTCGCTACTGGGGAGCAAATCACAGTTGACTTCAAAGGAATTTGTGCTTTAATTAAAGGTGCTTAGATACGAGCAATCCGTTCCCATAGAGCGGGATCGTTATGCTCTGGTTTCATAAGTACACTGCGCACTACAGTTAGACTGGAGACATCCCATTCCATCTCCCACGGACAGTTTTGTTGCGACAAGCTGAATAGGGCGAGATGAATGTTTTCTTCTGCTTTTTGCTCAAAGAACATTCGATTTTTAGCACTTATTTCTGAAGCTTTCAGTCCGGATAAGCTGAATACGCAAATATCTAATTCGGGTTCTAGTACCCACCATCCCTGTGCAATTAAAGTATTTTTCAGTCCCTGTGCTGCTTCGAGACTTTCATTCAAACGCTGTGCAAAGTTCCCAGAACGCACGTAGGGAAATTTCTGTTGTGTTGCCCAAAGCGCAGCTGCAGCTGCGCCTGCACGTGAACATTCGAGTGTGATTTCACCCAGGTGTAACTGGTCGGAGGTAAAATAAGTGTACGGACTATCGTGTTTGTAAAAGCGACCTTCTTCAGGGTTTTTAAATAGCACTGCACCGCATCCGTAGGGCTGCAGACCGTGCTTGTGCGGATCGATCACGATAGAATCGGCCGAATCCATTGCTGTAAAATGACGTTGCGCCTCTTTTGAAAGGTCGGCAAGTGTAAAGTATCCTCCGTAGGCTGCGTCAACGTGGATACGTGCGCCATACGCTCTTGCTGTGGGTAGTATATCTGCAAGAGGGTCCACAGCACCCATGCCGGTTGTTCCAAGCGTCGCCACGATGGTCGCTTTTATCCCTTTACATTGGAGTTTCTCTAAAACATCTCTTAGTATGAGAAGATTCATGGCGCCATTTTCAGTGGAAGAAATGGCTTGAAAAGGAATCCCCAGTACTTCACTCATTCTACTGTGCGTGTAGTGGGCATGTTCATTCGCTAAAACGATTGTATTTGTATTGGATTGACGTGCAACCCAGAGTGCTTCGAGGTTTGCCGTTGTTCCTCCGGATGTCAAATGGCCCAATGGTTTTGAATAGCCCACCATACTCCCAAGTGCGCCGATCGTCTCGAGTTCTAAGGCTGAGGTTGCGCGTCCACCGTCGAGAGCATGATTGTTAGGATTGATAAAGCTGGTCATCCAATGTGCCGCCTGTGCGAGCGGTAGTGGCGGCTTGATCATCTGGCCTGCGTAATCTGGGCTGTGGTAAGGATAGTTATCCTGAAGCTTTTTGGCCAATTTCTTTAATACGGCTTCATCTTCAGCGTCTAAGGGTAATTGAGGAAATTCTAGATTCAATAAATGTGTCCAATCCATAACGGAAAAGTACATTAATTCAACCACGTATTCACATAGCTATTTTCAGGATCGTAGCGTTCAAGCTGCATTTTCGTGTTGAACTTCCTGAAGGGTCGAGGGTCGTTTCCACGTCCGGCGATATAAAGCCAATTCCCGTAGTTTGAGGCAGGGTCGAAATCAATTAATTGGCTCTCAAACCAAGCCGCTCCGCAGCGCCAATCCAATCCCATATCATGAATGAGAAAGGAAGCTACGTTTTGGCGGCCTCTGTTGCTCATAAATCCGGTAGTTAGTAACTCTTTCATATTGGCATCGACTAACGGATCACCAGTCTCACCGTTTTTCCATTGCTCGTACTTCCGGTTATTGAAGTGCGGCTTCCATGGCTTTTCAGGTTGGAGTCCTGTTGGCATAAAGAGCAGTTTACCTGCATTGTAAGCCGTCCATTGGAAAAATTCTCTCCAAAGTAGTTCGATAAAGAGCCAGTATGTGCTGTCGTTGCTGGTGATACGTTCCTCGAATTGGTCCAATTCGTCCATTACCTGCGCTGCACTGATACAACCGATGGCCAGGAAGGGTGAAAACTTTGAACTAAAAGACCTGCCCAACATGCCGTTCCGAGTTTCCTTATACACCTGGACGGCTTGTTCGCCTTCCCAGAAATAGTCTTCTAGCGCACGCCAGGCCTCGCGGACACCTCCTCGATAGGGAAATGCTGTGCGGTCATCGGGCGCCGGAGTACTTACTTCCCAGCGCCCCTGCAAGGGATAGAACTCGCTAACATCAGTGGGAGAGATATTAGGCTCTTCCCAGGCTTTTCTTGGCGCTGCATACTTTTCTAATTTTCTTCGGAATGGAGAAAATACCTGAGGCATGTTTTCTAAACTAAAAGGAAAATCATCCGGTTGGTACAATGTACGCTCTAGGAAAAATTCAACTTCTATGCCTTCGCTTTTACCCCAAAGATTCAGCTGCAATTGCTCATGCACTTCGTATGCCGCCAATTCTTTTGGCGCATAAATAGCGCTGGTTTTGAAAGTTCCGGCCAACTCCTTCAATGTTGTAACGGGATCGCCTTCTAGCAACAAAAGATCGCTTCCATACTCACGTAATTTTTCCCGTAAATCCATGGCTGCATCGTGTAAGAATTGTTCTCGCCAAGGACCTATTGTAGGATTGCCCCAAGAATCGATTTGATCTGCGGCGGGTATAAAATATACAGGAATGACCGTTTTATACTTGTTGTAGGCTTGAAGCACGGGGGCGTTGTCGCCTAGCCTTAGATTATTACGAAACCAAAGAATGCAAGTACTCATATTATAATGCGTTGATATTGTCTAATAGGGATTGCGCTTTTTCGCGAATTCCAGCTTTCACAGTGATATTCATTTTATCGTAGGTGCGGTATACCATACCCAGGCGAAAGTTCGATTGAAGTTTATCGCGCTGGCTATCGAAGAAATTCCAGTACAATGCATTGAAAGGACAACTGTCATCGTCTGTTTTTGTCTTCGGGTTGTAGTGGCATTGGTCGCAGTAATCACCCATCTTCTTCATATAATTTGCGGAAGAAACATAGGGTTTTGTGGCAATCCAACCACCGTCAGCATACTGACTCATGCCGCGGGTATTCGTGATTTCTACCCATTCAAATGCATCTATGTAGATACCGAGGTACCATAAATCCACCTCATCGGGATCAATTCCTGCTAAAAGCGCAAAATTACCGGTTACCATGAGTCTTTGAATGTGATGCGCATAACCGTGGTTCAGGCTTTGCCCAATGGTATGGGATAAACATTTCATTTTCGTTTCCCCGTTCCAAAACCACTGCGGCAGTTTCCTGTCAAATTCAAAGAAATTTTCCGATGCAAATTCCGGCATACGATGCCAATAGACACAGCGCATAAACTCACGCCATCCCAGTATTTGTCTTATAAATCCTTCGACTGCATTTAATGGAACCTCACGATTCGTGCGGTAAAAGGTCTCAACGCGCTGACATACCTCGAGCGGATGTATCATTTTAGTATTTAAAGCAAAAGAAATCCGGCTGTGGTATAACGACCAACTTTTCGTTGTCAACGCGTCTTGATAGTCGCCAAAAGAGTGCAAGCCGTATTGAAGCCAATGGTCGAAAATTTCCCAAGCCTGTGCTGGTGTTGTGGGCCAATAGAAATGCATGGGGTCTTCTAACTTACCTATGGTAGGAAGCTTTGCCGCCATGGCATCTGCGAACTCTTTACTTACATCTGTGCTAGGTAAGAATGGAGGAGGAGGAAGATGGTCTTTTGGAAGTTTCTTTCGGTTTTGAGCGTCATAGTTCCATTTTCCGCCGACGGGCTGTTTTCCATCCATTAGGAGACCCGTTCTCTTGCGTAGGGCACGATAGAACGTCTCCATTAAGAAGGTCTTTTTTCCTTTGAAGAGCCTCTGAAATTCATCACTTGAGCTTATAAAATGCTCACTTGAATACCAAGAAATCTCGAACCCCTCGTCTTGTAGTTTTTCTAAATCTTCACGCAATCGCCATTCGTCAGGTTCTTGCAGTTCAATATGTTTAATCCCTTTTTTTTGCGCCAACTCCGCTAGTATGGTACGAAGATTAGGTTCAGATCCGTCTAGGATACTGTGGTAGTAAAAATGGTGCCCCGACGATTGTAACGATTGAGCGAATTGACGCATCGCAGAAAATATACCCGTCACTTTTTGAATATGATGAGGCGCATAACTGCCTTCTTCCCGCGATTCTATCATCACGTATGTGATATGATTATCCACCGTTGAAAACCAGGAATGTTGTGCATTGAGCTGATCGCCCAGAATAAGTCGTAAGGTATTGCCCATCGGTAGAGTTAACGTGGGCTGGAAAAAAAAGTTTAGACAAAAAAAAGGAGCCAATTTCTTGGCTCCGTACCCCTAACCTAATTCAAAGTTGCCTTTGAACAGTGTGAATATAGAATAACTAATTGTATTCCAAGGAGATGAAGGGTAAATTAAGGTAAAATACTTTTATGTTTCGATTTAGACTAGGTATTAAGTCTTAATGATTATAAATACACTTTGAACGAGCGAACGACTTCTTCAAGGCATTTTTCGCGCTCTAAGTCGAATGAATCTGTAGGACAAGGCATTTGTAGTTCTAGCAAAAGTCCATTACTCATACTATCACGCATGATTACCGTATGTCCTATGATGTAATCTTCCGGATCCTGCTGATAGCGGCCGTAGGCGATAAACCACTTATCTAAAGTGTCATTTTTATCGGTTACCCAGCTGTCTCGCTTTGCTTTTTGCAAATCCATCATTATTTGAGCCGTACGTTGTTCAGCAACCGAAACAAACGCACCTTGCCGCTTGAAAGGATGTACCTTAAGTAGTACGCTGCCGGTACTATCATCATTGTATCGGGCCACTTCGTAATAATTGAAGTTTTGCTTACCAAATTCAGGCATTCGAACAAGATAGTCATAGCTCAAGTTGAAGCTAAAATCTATTGGAGGAAGTGCATAGTACTGCGCTTGCTCGAAGTTAAATGTGTACCTAGCATCAAGCGCACAGGTATTTTCTTTTGAAGAACTGCAGCCTAGCAATACGGCTGCAACCAATATTGCAATTATCTTCGCTTTCATAATGTCATCTCAATTTACATATTCACTGCTTCCGCATGAGGATACCGGCGTCCCTTCAAAAGTAATGAAGGACCTATTAGCCGGAGGAACTTTTCTGGAATCAATTGCGAAGACACCCTATGAATGGAGCTCGTTCGCAATTCAAGCAGCGGCCCAGGCTAACTATTCCTCAAAAACACGAGAAATTGTTGCCGATGTATTCGCTCTTCAAAATCCAAATTTAAGCGCCTCTGAAGAAAATTCGCTTAGTGCATTTCGTAAAGGTGCGCTTACCATAACGACGGGGCATCAACTGATGATCTGTGGTGGTACAGTCTTTTTTGAAGCGAAAGTCTTAGGTGCTGTTGCACTTGCAAAAGCTGCAGCCCTAGAGCTTGGAGTTGATGTGGTTCCCATATTTTGGATGGCCTCTGAAGACCATGATTTCGAAGAGATCTCCTCTTTTCGAATAGGCGAGTATCAATTTAAATGGAGGCAGCCCGATGCTAAAGGTCCGGTAGGATTGTTACCTACGGACGGTTTAGCAGACCAATTAGAATCTTGGCTCGAGAACGTACCGCTTAACGAGGTGCAGAAAGAACTCTTACAGCCTCGACTGCAAGCATATAAAGAATGCCAAAATCTGGCTGAAGCGACCCGACAGTGGGTGCGCGATTGGGCTGATGGATGTGGATTATTGGTACTGGATGGTCAAGATCCATCATTAAAAGCTGCTGCTGATCCGCTTTGGCGCGAAGAAATGAAGGGTGTTTATTCAAAGTTGATTCAGGAACAAACCGAGGCATTAGTAGATCATGGTTACAAGGCTCAGGTATTCCCGCGAGAAGTTAATCTCTTTGATTTGCGGGATGGGGACCGCCAACGATTTGAACAAGCGGACCATCAGTGTCCGTCGCACCATATTAGCCCAAACGCCTTGATGCGCCCTTTGTACCAAGAGTTTTTATTACCAAATCTTGCTTATGTAGGTGGGGGAGGTGAGCTTGCGTATTGGCTGCAACTCGGGGAAGCTTTCAAAAAAATAGATCGACCCATGCCGGTGCTTTATCTCAGAGATAGTCTCTTTGTACAAAGCGCGAAACTGCAACGAGCGCTTGATAAAATTGGACAGCCGCTATTGGCTCTTTTGTCAAATTCTGCTGAGCATTTAAAAAAGCAATTCATTTCGGATAGTGTTTCATTGCAAGCAGAAGGAGAATCCTTACAGCTGCCTCTTGAGTCGGCGATCGAAGCATGGAATACAGCATTGAAAGCAGCCTATCCCGAGCTAAAACAACATGCTGACGCGTTGCGAGTGAAGATGGCTAGATTGGCTCAAAGAACGGCAGAAACAAGGTACAGAGCTCAAAAACGGCGACATTCGGAAGCAATTGCTGCGATTGATACGGCATATGCGTCTGTTTACCCAGAAGGTACATTTTGGGAGCGCAAAGCTTCTTATTTAGACCTTGTAGGAATTTTAGGAGTAGATCCTCGCGACGAAATCGTTGAAAACATGTCAACAATAAAGGCAGGAACATGGGTGCTGAGCAGCAAAAAATAGTGGTATTTTTGCCGAATGCAAGAAACCATTTTGATCCTCGACTTCGGTTCACAATACACGCAACTCATAGCGCGTAGGGTTCGTGAACTCAATGTTTATTGTGAAATTCATCCCTTTAACAATCCACCGGAGTTAACACCGGACGTGAAAGGTGTTATTCTAAGCGGTTCGCCTTACAGCACATTGCAGGAGGATGCCCCTCAATTCGATTTGACTGGAATTAAAGGTAACGTTCCACTTCTAGGTGTATGTTACGGCGCCCAGTACATGGCCCTAACTTCTGGGGGTAGCGTGGAGCCAAGTAAAATTAGGGAATACGGACGTGCGAACCTCAATTCAGTATCTTCGTCAGATACGCTGTTTGAGGGGATTGGAGTGGGATCTCAAGTATGGATGAGCCACGGTGATACGATCACGGAGCTTCCAACAGGTTTCGAAATAGTTGCATCAACCCATGATGTTCAAGTTGCTGGTTATAAAATAGATGGTGAAGCCACCTACGGGATTCAATTCCATCCTGAAGTTTATCACAGTACAGACGGTACCCAGTTACTAAAGAATTTTCTATACGATATCGTTGGGGTAGTGGGCGACTGGACACCTGCGCATTTTGTTGATGAAACGGTTGCCGCTCTGAAAGACCAACTGGGCAATGATAAGGTCGTTCTAGGTTTGAGCGGTGGCGTGGATAGTTCAGTTGCTGCCATGTTATTGCACAAGGCAATAGGGAAGAACTTGTATTGCATCTTCGTCAATAACGGTTTATTACGTAAGAATGAATTTACAGATGTACTCAAGCAGTACGAAGGAATGGGTTTAAATGTAAAAGGTGTGGACGCATCGGACCAATTCCTTTCTGCACTTGCAGGAATAGATGAACCGGAAGCGAAGCGCAAAGCGATAGGCCGAGTATTTATTGAGGTATTTGACCAAGAGGCACATCTTATAGAGGATGTCACATGGTTGGCACAGGGGACAATCTATCCAGATATCATTGAGAGTATCAGCGTTAACGGACCTTCTGCAACGATAAAAAGTCATCACAATGTAGGTGGTCTGCCAGATTTCATGAAGCTGAAAGTGGTCGAGCCTTTAAAGACCTTATTTAAGGATGAGGTGCGTCGTGTGGGCGCATCTATGGATATGGCAGCAGATCTATTAGGTCGTCATCCATTTCCGGGACCTGGACTAGCTATTCGTATCTTAGGTGATATCACAGCTGAAAAAGTTGCGATTTTACAAGAGGTCGATTATATCTTCATTCAGGGACTAAAGGACGAAGGTCTTTATGATCGAGTTTGGCAAGCGGGCAGTATTTTACTTCCTGTGAATTCTGTGGGAGTAATGGGAGACGAACGTACCTACGAAAAAGTGGTGGCATTACGTGCGGTAGAAAGTACTGATGGCATGACTGCGGACTGGGTGCACCTCCCTTACGAGTTTCTTGCGAAAGTGAGCAATCAAATAATTAATAAGGTTAAGGGGGTGAACCGCGTTGTATATGATATCAGCTCGAAACCACCAGCAACGATCGAATGGGAATAAAACAGTTACTTTTTCTTTGCTTTTTTGCGATTACTTCATCGCTCAGTGCGCAATCGGTCACTGAACATGTCGTAGTAAAGGGGAATACACTGTATTCACTTTCTAAACAGTACGGAATAACAGTAAATGCGCTTCTTGAAGCAAACCCACAAATAGTAGGTACTACGCTGTCACTTGAAGATGTGCTGATCATACCAATTCCCGAGCGGAAAGATGCTGTACTCGTAAATACAGCTGATTCGGTCGCAATTATTCAAGATACAGCGCGCAGCGAAGCCGCGTTTGATATGTATAAAGTGCGACGTGGAGATACACCTGAAGACTTGGCGCAGGAGTGGGGTTTTCCAAATATGGCCTCTTTTTACCGCCTTAATCCTGATGCGCGTACGAATTGGAAACGGGGGTTACGGTTGGTTCGGCCAGTAAATGCTATTGCCTTATTTCAAGCCACTGTAGATACGGTCCTAACACAACCGGCTCCAACCTCTGACACAGTATTGGTTATTAAATCCGACAGCGCTAGAACGAGTTTAGAAATACTCGGGATTCTACCCTTTTTTCACATGGACTACATCAATGAAACGGCTCTAGCCAAGCGCAGTCCAGTGGCAATGAGCTTACGCATGGGTATGGAATTTGCCGCTTCTTTACATAGCGACAGTTCATTTTCGGTTAATATCGAATTCATCGATTCACACAATCAACGCGATTCGTTAAAGAATGCTTTAGACTCTCTAAATCTCGAACACTACGACCTCTTGTTAGGACCGCTTTATTCAAAACGTGTCCAGCAGATCACGGATTTTGGGGTTGCTGGAAAATCGGTGAACTTGATGAGTAAAAGCTCCGCAATTGAAGGATTGGGAGTATATAACTCGGTGGTTTCTGAAGAGAACTTTTATAAAATGCTTCGCGAATTGATTAATGCAAGAGATTCGTTAAACACGAAAAGCATACCGCTGATTGTTACAAAAGGGCTTTCCAATAAATGCAAGATGTTTTACGATGGGTTTAACAATCCGAATAAAAGATTGCTTACCAACGATGATAAATGGTCTTCAAATGAAGCATTGGCCGAGCTAGACAGTGCGCTACATTACGAGCTTATCATTTATGATAATGATCCCGCCTTTATGCTCGACGTACTTCGTAATTTAAGATCAGGGTCGGCGTCTTATTCTTTATTTGCTACTGAATACCAGCTTTTCAACAGTGGGATTACCAATGACAATTTTACAAGAGAAGCGGAGGTGATTTGTGCAATGTCGTCTTATTTATCCTACCAAGATCCGAACACTTTGTCGTTCGTTGAAGCCTTTAGAGCGCATTTTGGAATTGAACCCAACCAGTATGCGATCAGAGGTTATGACATTGCCGATTATCACATTCAACGACTCCTATACGGATGTGGTCCTATGCGCGGTATCCTTGTTGGTTTTGATTTTACGCAAGACCAGCAAAATCGATGGGTAGAATTACGTCGGTTTGAGAATTTTGAGTGGAAATTACTTAGGTAGTTTTAGCGAACAAAATTCCATTCCCTTCGTTCTATCTTCAATGAATACCCTCTAATCATGCCCTATAACCCAATAAAGGTAGGTGATGCGTTGCCTGCGTTTACACTTTTAGATCAAAACAACCAACCTTTAAGTCCCTCTAATTTTCCGGGGCAGCCATTGGTTCTCTTCTTTTATCCAAAAGACCATACACCTGGTTGTACAGCGCAAGCCTGTGACTTTAGGAATTACGAAAGTGAATTTCAATCCGTTGGCGCACAGGTCATAGGAATAAATGATGCTTCCGTTCTATCACACAAAGGATTTTCAGAAAAATACAATTTGACATACCCTATTCTCAGTGACCCAGGGCACAAGGTGCGAAAGTCCTTCGGCGCACCAGGTCTACTTTTCAATACCGTTGCGAATAGAATCACCTATGTGACGGATGAAAACCACCGCGTAGTTTATATCTTTAAGAGTCTCTTACGTGCAACTGACCACGTAGAAGAAAGTTTGGCTTTTTTAAAATCAGTGGTAAAATGACAACGCTTGAATTTTTCGTGATGTTACTGACCTTCTTTATTATGGAAGGCGTTGCTTGGGGTGCACATAAGTACTTGATGCATGGATTCTTGTGGTTCTTGCATGATGACCATCATACAAAGACTCCGGGCGCATTGGAAAAGAACGATACATTCTTTCTCATCTTCGCAATACCCTCATGGCTCTGTATCATGCTCGGTCTTATGCACGGCGCGGGTATCAGCGTTGCCATAGGTGCAGGTATCGCGCTTTACGGATTTGCCTATGCTATGGTACACGAGTTATTTATTCATCAACGTATTCCGATGTTCAAACAAACGAAATCAACGTATCTTGAAGCCATTCGACTGGCCCACAAAATGCACCACAGGCATTTGGGAAAAGAAGATGGGGAGAACTTTGGTATGCTTTGGGTGCATCCCAAATACATTAAACAAGTGCGTAGTTTACGTACTCAATCGTAATACGTTAGTGTTAGAAACGAAATGGCTATATCTGTTGCTAAATCTAGGCACGCTAAGCGTTCCCTTACTGCGCAGCTTTGAGCCTAGAATTGCCTACTATAAATCCTTCGGTTCCCTTGCGAAAGCCATGCTCATCGTTAGTGGTTTCTTCATAGTTTGGGACATATGGTTTACGGAATTAGGTGTGTGGGGTTTTACCCCGGCATATTTAAGTGGTATATACTTATTCGGTTTACCTCTTGGTGAGTACCTCTTTTTTATTACCGTTCCTTTCTCATGTATTTTCATTTACAAGTGCTTGGAGCTATTTTTTCCAAAGGGAATAATCACTCAAAAACTGGCTGGTAAAATCTCTCAATTACTCATTCCATTCTCATTGGCTGTAGGGATTATTTCTTACGATAAGTACTACACTGCGTCCACTTTTATTTTGTTGGGTATTGCTTTAATCTACGTAAGCTGGATTGCAAAATGCAGTTGGTTGCCTCGTTTTTATGAATGCTATCCGCTCGCTTTAATCCCGTTTTTTATTAAAAACGGGATTCTAACAGGCTCATTTTTAGAGACGCAGGTGGTGTGGTACAACAATAGTGAGAACCTAGGTATTCGATTAGGCACTATACCTTTTGAAGATATCTTCTATGGGATGCTACTGATTTTAGGGACCCTATATTTTTATGAAAAATTTGAGGGGACCCGCCAGAGTCATCTTTGATAAATTTCATTTTTAACGATTTAGGTGAAGAGTCAAAGATTTATCTTTAGCTCAAAATCTAACCGTAGCGCGCACCATGGAGATTCTCTTTAGCCCAGAAGGATTATTGTCATTACTTACCTTGACTTTTTTAGAAATCGTTCTGGGAATAGATAATATCATATTTATTTCCTTGATTTCTAATGATCTGGAATCTGCACAACAACCGCTCGCCAGACGACTAGGTTTAGGGCTCGCGCTTGGCTTTCGAGTATTGATGTTATTCGGGATAACATGGCTCATCGGGTTAACTGCACCAATTTTTAGTTTAGGCGATCATCCTGTATCTGGTAGAGATGCAATTCTCTTTATTGGAGGTGTGTTTTTGTTGGCGAAGTCTTCTTCAGAGATTGTAAAGAAAACAGAAGGAAAGGGCCATGGTGTAGAGGGAAAGAAGCCAAAGTCTCTACTGGGTGTGATTATTCAAATAGGTCTGCTCGACATTGTTTTTAGTTTTGATAGCGTTTTGACAGCTATTGGGATGACCCATGAATTGGTTATTATGATCATTGCTGTGATCATTTCAATGGTCATTATGTTAGCTTTTGCGAAACCTATCGCAGAATTTATTGAGCGCCACATGAGTCTTCAAATCCTTGCATTGGCCTTTTTAATTATGATAGGGACAGTTCTGATAGCGGAGAGCGCTCACATAGAAATACCGAAGCCGTATGTGTATAGTTCTGTCGGGTTTGCGCTCGTCGTTCAACTTCTGAGCATTCGGGCAGCTGAGCGAAATAAGAAGTGATTATTGGAATCGGCCCACGAGTCTGAAGTAGTCCTTAAGAACTTCAAAATTTGCTTTTTCATTCCCTTGTGTGCCATAAAGCAGCAAGGAATCTTGTCCTTGGACAATGAATGCTCGGTGGTAGTCAAAGGCGTTTTGAAAGAGTAGCGCGGCAAATTGGTAGTGCTGTTCAAAATCCATTTTATCGAGGTAGATTTTCACTACGTTGGTATCTACGTGAACGGTTACAGAGTCTCGAAAAAATTTTCTAGCGCTCGGTTCTGCAACAATATAGGCTTGATCTGCACGCCAATTATTAACGATTGAAAAGTTTAGAAATGCTACTGTTGTATCTCTCAGGCATTTTAAGGATCGGTGCGTTTTGAATCCTTGAGCGGTAAGCTCTGCTCTTTCATCTGTGCGGTATTTATAGATACGCGTATTATTAAAGAAAATCTCATCACTTTCTAGGACGGAATAATCTGCAGGTGCCCGCCAATCTATAAGTTTGTGTTCGTAAGGCCATACAACGCTGAGCAATACGATTGCACCTATAAAGGCCAGGGCATAGGTATAAAGTTTCTTTTCCACGAAAAAACAACAATATCAGTCCGGGCTTGTTTACTGAATACCCTAAAGAAAATAACCCATGTCTACATCTTTTAGTACTGTCGCAGTTGTTGGAGCAGGAATTGCAGGACTTAGTGCAGCAATTCGCTTGGCAGTCGCGGGCAAGAAGGTTATTGTGTTTGAACAAAATTCGTACACCGGCGGAAAAGTAACTGCCTTTGAAAAGAAGGGTTTTCGTTTTGATATGGGACCTTCTTTATTCACCCTTCCGCATTTAGTGGATGAATTGTTCGAATTAGCGGGAAAAAATCCTCGTGAGTATTTCAACTACCATACACATGATGAAGTGTGTCGCTATTTATGGGACGATGGAACGAAACTTACGATGTATCCTTCCGTAGAGAAAAACGAAGCTGCAGTGGCATCAGTTTTTGGCGCTTCTGAAGCTAGACAATTGCGTGATTATTTCGAAAAAGCTAAAAGAAAATACGATTTAACGGCTCCCTTTTTTCTTGAAAAGAGTCTACATCGGGCAAGTACTTTTTTAACACCTGCAGTGGTTAACGTCCTCGCAGCGATTCCAAGATTGGGTTTATTTTCAACCTTACACGAAGAGAATGAAAAGACATTTAGTGCTCCGAAATTGGTCCAATTATTCAATAGATACGCCACCTACAATGGTTCATCACCTTATCAAACACCGGGTATCATGCAGATGATAACGCACCTAGAGCACAGTTTGGGTACACATTTTCCAATGGGAGGGATGCACGAAATATCACAAAGTCTAACACGTTTAGCGGTAGACTTGGGGGTGCGTTTTGAACTGGAAACAAGAGTTGAGGAATTTCTCATTGAGAATAAATCTATTACCGGGTTAGTCGCTGGAGGAAAGACTTGGGAGGTTGATCAATTAGTTTGTAACACCGATGTCAAGCACGCCTACAGCTACCTCATGCCAGAACAGGTTAAGCGTCCTAAAAAGACTCTTGAACAAGAGCCCAGTTCTAGTGCACTCATTTTCTTCTGGGGGATATCTGCCCAATTCCTTGAGCTGGACTTACACAATATTATGTTCAGTGAGGATTACGAAAAGGAATTTAAGAACATTCAGTCCAATGGTCCGTTTTGGGAAGATCCTACCGTATATATACACATTTCGAACAGACTTGAACCTGAAGATGCACCAAAGGATAAGGATTCTTGGTTCGTTATGGTCAACACTCCATATGATCTAGGGCAAGATTGGGACGTGATTGTCCCGCTAGTACGTGAAAAAGTTATAGAACGAATCTCTAAAGTTCTAGGGACATCCATTGAACCGCTTATAGAGATGGAAGAAGTGCTGCGCCCGCAGGACATAGAGCAACGGACTTCGAGCGTTGGAGGCGCACTCTACGGGACCAGCTCGAACGACCGTATGGCCGCATTTTTGCGCCATTCGAATAAAAGTAACTCCGTCAAAGGGTTGTATTTTTGTGGAGGTTCCGCACATCCAGGCGGTGGTGTTCCGCTTTGCTTACTCAGTGGAAAAATCGCTTCGGAATGGCTGATTGAAGATGAATAATATGCTGAAAATCAAAGAATTAATCAAATCCTACGCGGGTTTGATTTTAGTGGTGTTCCATGTGGTAGGCTTGTTTTTACTAGGAGGCGAATGGCGTGGTCAATTGGTTGTTCTTACTCCATTGAACCTATTGCTTCTCGCTGGCTTGTATTTATACGCTTCAAAGCAGCCGACAGTTAAATGGGCTTATTACCTACCTATATTTCTTGGTTTTATCATTGAATTGGTTGGTACTAATACCGGATTTCCTTTTGGTGCCTATTCTTATGGAACAGCCCTGGGTCCAGGAATTATGGGGACGCCCTTCATGATTGGTATTTTGTGGTGGGTATTGATACGCTCGTTTTATGACCTTACCGGGGTCCGATTCAACGCTGTTTGGATACGCAGCATTCTAACCGGAACAGCCATGACTGCAATGGATGTCTTGATTGAGCCGGTTGCTATTGAATTGACTTATTGGCAATGGGATGCGGTCACAGTACCCATGGAGAATTACCTCGCCTGGTTCGTTCTTAGTACACTTTTTGCCCGTTTGACAGCATCCGGTGATGTGCGCAATCCCCTGAGTATTTGGGTTATTGTGGTGCTTTCGGTATTCTTTTTTGTTTTAGGATCGTTGTACGCGATGCAGTAAAAATGAAACCCCCGCTAAAAGCGAGGGTTTACCTTTAGAATTAGGCCAGGGTACGGGCCTACCGGTCTTTCAGTTTCTTCAACTCTAGCTCCAGCTCTTCTAGTTTTCGTTCAATAGATTCCTCCATTTCTTCGAGATTATCTTCAATGGATTCCTCTACCTCATCGGCATTGTAGTACTCAATAGTTGAACAGTCGGTACAGGACAAACCTTCGGGCTTCATTTCCCACACGTGCCCTAGCATATCTCCATCGTACATATCTTCAACGTTTCGAATGTCGTACATGATGTTTTCAATACTCTCGTCTAAATAGACTGTCGCACCTATAGGTAAACGTAGCGTTACTTTCAAATCTTGTCCTCTGTACAAAGATTCTTTCGGCACCGTGAAGTATTCGCTTAGTCTTAATGCTTCTCCTTCTTGTGTAGTAGGGTAGTCAAAAGACTGCGCGCGCTGACGAGCTTCTGAATGGTTACGACCACTAGCTGCATGTTTCAATTCAAGACTCGCGGTTGAGGAGCTGGTCGCCTCAATATTGAATCTGACATTTTCAATGTGCAGTAACTCGTCTTCTACATCAAAGAAAAACCCTTGATCGTCTTCAAGGATATCTGCCGTGATGTCAAAACTCATACCGGATAAAGTGATTTGATCGGTTTCGGTTGAGCGCTCTCTAAAATCTGTAATGAGCGAACCTGCGCTGATGAAAATGAGGATCAATCCAACGATGAAACCGGCAATACCTGAGAAGGAAAGGAGTTTAGAATTGGTCAATTCTCTTCCAAATATTTTA
Organism: Schleiferiaceae bacterium; assembly: GCA_029248145.1. Lineage (GTDB taxonomy): Bacteria > Bacteroidota > Bacteroidia > Flavobacteriales > Schleiferiaceae > UBA10364. The sequence goes on from JAQWJX010000024.1 coordinate 20,611, forward strand.
GCAAGGAAAACCACCAATGCAAACAAAGGCAGTAATAGTGTGAGTAATGTACCCACTCGCAATGCGAGCAATCGCCATCCGCTACCAAAGATGGCTTGTGCGCCGTCAAGACCATAGATGTATCCGTTAAGGCTGATGAAGTTGAACCCGTCTAAATTCCACGTGCTACCAAAAATCCCAAGCAACGCAACAATGAGGGTAAAAGCGATAAATGCTCCTACAATGGCCAGCAAGACACCAATACATTTAAAAATGAAGGATAAAATGGATCCGATTCCGTTTACCACAAAAGAAACAAAACTGTTGACTCCCGATTTTATTTTCTCAGAGGAGGTGTAATCTTCAACTTTTGTAAAAAGCTTTTCAATATTATTCAGATTAACTGCCTCTCCGCGCATTTGGAGTTTTTGAGCTGTTGTTTTGGCCTCTGGTATGGCGGCCCAAAGAATGACATAAGTGATGAACCCGATTCCCGTGAAAAAGAGTAAGATTAAAAACAGTACTCGAATCCAGACTGGATTGATATCAAAATAGGCACCGATACCGCTGCAAACACCGCCAATCACTTTTTCGTCTGGGTTTCTGAAGAATCGTCGTGTTTCTTTGCTGCTTGATGTTGGTTCTTCATTTTCAGATTCATCTACGAATGCTTCAGGTTGTCCTAAAGTCTCGATGATGAATTCAACATCAGATAGGTCCACAACCTGGCTGCCATTTTCCTTCATGCGTAGGTTGAAGATTTCAGCAATGCGCGCTTCTATATCCGCAATGATTTCTTCACCGCTTTCTTCTTTACCTAGAGCGGTTCTGACATTGGATAGGTAGGTTTTAAACTTTTCAAAGGCCACTTTATCGAGATGGAAGATGATGCCTGCAAGGTTGATGTTTATCGTTTTATTCATGATGGGTTCGAAGTAAGTTGTTCAACGGCATTATTCAGGTTTTCCCAAGTGCCTTTTAGTTCTAATAGGAAAGCGCGTCCTTGTGCGCTGAGGCTGTAATATTTGCGTGGCGGACCAGCATTGCTCTCTTCCCAACGATATTCGAGAAGACCTGCATTTTTCAGTCGCGTTAACAAAGGGTAGAGCGTTCCTTCTACAACGATGAGCTCAGCACTTTTTAGCCGCTCAATAATGTCTGAGGCGTAGGCATCACCCTTACTGAGTATGCCAAGAATGCAATATTCTAAGACACCTTTGCGCATTTGTGCTTTTGTGTTTTCAATCTTCATCTAAAGTCTTTGTCAATGTGAAATCACCATAAAAGGTGAGTAATATGGTGCTTGAATCTTCGCGAATTAAGAAGTGGGCTTCGTCAAATCGGGTTCGGCTTCCTCGGATGAACAGGTAATGGTCCTGGCCATCATCATCTTCAATAGCAACTTTTTTGTAGCGCCCTTTATTGAGGAATTTTTCCCATTCGCTAGTCACTTCTTTAATGTATCGCTCATCTGAAATTCGCAACCATTGTACCCTCTTGACCTCACCGTTAAGGGTGCGTTCGAATTCACCATTAGCAAAATCAATATCTAAAGGCAGTACACTGAGTAGTGACCCACCAAAACTGAAGCCAGCAACGTAAGGCTTGGGTTCATATTCTTCATAGAGTTCATCCGCCAATCCTTTTGTTTGGCCGAACGCTCCTGTAGTGCATAAAATAAGCACGAGATGTAGAAGATGTTTTTTCATTAGTCATTAGATTTTGGACGAAGATATATGTTTAAATAGGTACTATGCAATACAAAGTACTATAAATATTGATTTCACTGCTTCCTAGGTTCCGTAAATCTCGATAACGAGACATTTTTACTTTTGAATTCTTTGGTTGAACCAAATCTTGGTTAATAAAATACCAGTTATCGAGACTTTTCGGTTTTATCTAAGCGTTAGTTAGTTTTAACTTTCCCCAAAATAACTTTGAAATGTTGACAATCTTAATCGAAGTAATACTCTTGTATCTGTTGTTGGATTTTTTAACTGGCGTAGTGCATTGGTGGATGGACCGTTATGGTCGAGAAGATATGCCTATTGTGGGAAAGGCAATTATAGAAATCAATACTTGGCACCACGCGAATCCGAGAAAGATGATCACCAGAAGTTATTGGTATTTGTGTAAATCTGGTTGGGCAGGAGTGACCGCAATGGTTCTGGCTGTTTTTTTGATTACAGGATCGGTAACGTGGCAATGGTGGTTCATTGCAATTTTAGGGGCAAATGCAAATATCGTACACCAATGGTCGCACAAGTTTCCAGACGAAAAACCTCGACTCATACATTGGCTGCAGCAAATCAAGGTACTTCAACGTCCACAAGATCATGCAAGACACCATACTAAGCCTGAAACGCGTTCGTATTGTACCTACACGCCATGGCTTAATCCTATCTTAGATCGAACGAGATTCTGGTTTGCAGTGGAACGGGTGCTGTCATGGTTTAAAATCTACACGACGGATCGCGTTCATTAGCCGATTTAAACGAATTCCTTTCGAGCACGTATAGCATAGACGAGCGGGAAGAAGCCTTCCTTTCCTTTGATTTGGAATTGGCCAGGAGCTTTTTCGGTATGCTCGAATAGGGCATATGGACTCCAATCGCTTTCGCCGAAGAAAGTAAGGGAACGCTTAGGGTGATCTGCAATGGGTAAGATGAGGTCACTGATACTGTGGTTCCAGGTATAGTTTACCATTTGATCGGCCTCCGGGGCTGCATAACTACCGGCGCTATCTTCAATAATCACTCCTGTATTGAAATAAGGGTATTTAATCTCCTTAAATTCCTCATCAAGGATCCACAATACGGGATGGAAATCTACTAAAACGAGAGAACCACCGGGCTTTAAATAAGAGAATGCCGCATCCATCCAGGCCTTAGCTGAAGGATGCCAGCCAACCACGCCGTAGGATGCAAAGACTACATCAAAAGTGTTTTCTAAATGGGGAAGCGTCTGCAATACATCAGATTCAACAAAGCTTACTTGCGTGCCGCACGCTGTATTTAACTTTTCCGCTTGACGAATGGCTTCTGGGCTAAAATCGAGACCTACAACCTGAGTTGCACCGAGGGTGGCTAGGCTGATCGTATCCTGTCCAAAGTGACATTGCAGGTGGAGTACACTCTTGCCCTTTAAATTGGGCAATAGATCCCGTTCAATCGAGTTTAACGATTGCTGGTGCTCTATGAACGATGCGTTATTATAAAAGGCGGATTGTGGATGCAAACTAGCCCAGTGGTTCCAAAGTGCCCGGTTTTTCTCGAAGTATAAGTTGTGATCCATTATGTTAACGTTTTAGGGACTCTTCTGTCTCTAATTGGGTCTTTTCTCTTTCGTATTCTTCGTAACATAGAAGTAGTGAAACAAGGAATTGATAATCATTGAAGGTCCGTATCTGTGTTTCCGAATATTTACAATAGAACATGAATGCCTCCAATTCTTCTTTTGGAATTCCGGTTAAATCTTCCAAAATGGTCCGATTATTTCCCTCCTCTAACTTTCTACGGTAATAATTTTCCTGCTGCAATTTTCTTAACGCGGCCAATTGCTGTGGGCGCTTCCCAAAGCTGTAATACAAAAAGTCTAAAGGATTTGCGAGGGTGGGGGCAACTGCTTCCGGTATTCGTATATCCGCGTTTGAAGGAACACGCGGGCTGCGCTGTGGCATGGTCCGTGGATTGTTTGAGGTGATCGCATAAATACTTACTTCATCTAACAAGTAGTTCCGAGGAATAAGTTTAAACACTTGTTCTTTCCCAACAGCAAGTGCGGCACAAAGCACGCTATCTATAGGAACGTATTTGAATTGGTACCCAATATTAGATAAAACGAGGGTATCGCCGTCAGCAACGGGAATCTCGAAGTAGCCGATTCCGTTCGAAACGGTTCCCATGAATGTTCTGTTATTGACCACATGTGAGTTTGGCAATGCAAAAGTTGAATCTCTATCTACGACAGTCCCTTTCAATATGTAACTTTGGGCAGATAGCGTTGTGCAGCTGAAAGCAAACGCCGCAATTAGAATCAGTACTAAATTAGAAATTCGTTTATACATGTCAGACGACGGTCAGAAGGTCATTTTTTCAATGTCCAAAGTGAGCAAGGTACTTCCTCACAACAACAAAGCTATATTGAAGGATATTTATCTTTCTTTCTTCTATGGAGCCAAAATAGGCATCTTAGGTTTAAATGGCTCAGGTAAATCGACACTTTTAAAGATCATTGCAGGGGTAGAAAAAAGCTATCAAGGTGATGTCGTTTTTGCACACGGCTATACCGTTGGGTATTTAGAGCAAGAGCCCCAGTTAGAAAAAGGTAAGACAGTTTTAGATATCGTCAAAGAAGGTGCGGCTGAAACGGTGGCTGTTTTAGACGAATACAATAGCATAAACGACCAGTTTGGTTTGCCTGAGGTGTATGAAAACCCGGATAAGATGGAACAGTTGATGGCTCGTCAAGCTATGCTTCAGGATCAGATTGATGCGACAAATGCATGGGAATTAGACACCATGTTGAATCGCGCTATGGATGCATTGAACTGTCCACCATCGGACCAATTAGTAGACCGCCTTTCCGGAGGAGAAGCCCGCCGCGTAGCGCTCTGTCGTCTTTTATTGCAACAACCCGACGTACTCTTATTGGATGAGCCTACCAACCATCTAGATGCAGAGAGTATATTATGGCTGGAGCAGCACCTACAACAATACAAGGGGACAGTTATTGCGGTAACGCACGACCGTTATTTCTTAGACAATGTCGCAGGTTGGATTCTAGAATTGGACCGTGGAGAGGGGATTCCTTGGAAGGGGAACTACAGCTCTTGGCTCGATCAGAAAACCAAGCGTATGGCGCAAGAAGAGAAGCAAGCTTCTAAACGCCGTAAAACCTTGGAGCGCGAGCTAGAGTGGGTACGTATGAATCCAAAAGGACGTCAAAGCAAGAGCAAAGCACGCTTGAACAACTATGAAAGTATGTTGTCTCAGGAGCAAAAAGAGAAAGAAAGTAAGCTTGAAATCTTCATTCCTGCGGGGCCTAGATTAGGTACGAATGTTATTGATGCGAAAAATGTGAAAAAGGGATTTGGTGAGAAATTACTTTATGACGATTTGAATTTCTCATTGCCGCCTGCTGGGATTGTCGGAATCATCGGTCCTAACGGTGCAGGAAAAACCACAATCTTTAAAATGATCATGGACCAGTTAAAGCCTGATGCAGGCGCTTTCGATGTAGGAGAAACTGTTCAGATTTCTTATGTCGATCAAAGTCATGAAAAACTGGATTCGAATAAAACTATCTTCGAGGTGGTAGGAGAAGGGACAGAAGAAGTACTCTTGGGAGGTCAACGTGTAAATGCTCGTTCCTATTTAAGCCGATTTAATTTCGCTGGCGGTGATCAAAGCAAAAAAGTAGGGGTGCTTTCTGGCGGTGAACGCAACCGTCTTCATTTGGCTATGGCGCTCAAAGAAGGAGGTAATGTGTTGCTTTTAGATGAGCCTACTAATGATTTAGATGTCAATACATTAAGAGCCTTAGAAGAGGCGCTTGAGAACTTTGCAGGATGTGCTGTGATTATTTCGCACGACCGTTGGTTCTTAGACCGTGTTTGTACGCACATATTAGCCTTTGAAGGCGATTCAGAGGTGTACTCTTTTGAAGGAAGTTTTAGTGAATACGAAGAGAATAAGTTGAAGCGACTAGGACGTACAGAGCCTACTCGATTCAAATACAAGAAGTTGCTAAAAGACAGCTAGCCAACTCTTTTTTGACTAAAAAAAATAGGGAAGCCCGCAAACACCATGCGGGCTTCTTTGTTATCTTTCCGGACCTATCAACAGAAACCAATTTTATGAGAATTCAACTCAGTGACGAGCGCCAGGAAATGCTAGAAATGGTGCGTCAATCGGCCAAAGATTTTGCAGAGAAAAATATACGACCTCATGTCATGGAGTGGGATGAAAGTCAACATTTCCCAGTGCCCTTGTTTAAGGAAATGGGCGCTTTAGGATTTATGGGCGTATTAGTTCCTGAAGAATACGGTGGTGCTGGCCTGGGATACCAAGAATACATCACGATTATTGATGAAATCGCACAGGTTTGTGGTTCAATAGGACTTTCCGTTGCAGCCCACAATTCACTTTGTACCGGCCATATTTTGCAGTTTGGAACGGAAGCACAAAAGAAGAAATGGTTGCCAAAGTTGGCTACGGCTGAATGGATCGGTGCGTGGGGGCTTACAGAGACCGGAACAGGTTCTGATGCAGGAGGTATGGATACCACTGCTGTTTTAGATGGAGACCATTATGTATTAAACGGCTCTAAGAACTGGATCACACATGCAATAAGCTCTGAAATTGCTGTTGTCATTGCACGAACAGGGGAAAAAGGCGATTCACACGGAATGACAGCATTTGTCGTTGAAAAGAGTACGCCCGGTTTTACCGCTGGTCAAAAGGAAAATAAATTAGGTATGCGTGCCTCTGAGACCGCTTGTTTATTCTTTGATGATTGTCGCGTCCCAAAAGAAAATATTCTCGGTAAGGTTGGTGAAGGCTTTATTCAATCCATGAAAATACTAGACGGTGGACGCATCTCTATTGCCGCATTATCTGTCGGTATTGCCCGCGGCGCAATGGATGCGGCCATTAATTATGCTGATGAAAGGGTCCAATTCGGCAAGAAGATTCGATCCTTCCAAGGCGTGAGCTTCAAACTTGCCGAAATGACGACCAAAGTATACGCGGCGGAGTTGATGACTAGACATGCGGGCGCCTTGAAAGAGGAGGGCAGACCCATGACACAGGAAAGTGCTATGGCAAAGCTCTATGCATCTGAGATTTCTACAGAAGTTGCCAATGAAGCTGTTCAAGTGTTTGGTGGTTATGGGTATACGAAAGATTAT